>NZ_OY764866.1:600000-869888 GCF_963668515.1 uncultured Ilyobacter sp.
GACCCCTATACCCTGGGGATATCAGCAGGAGCATCTTTTGGTGCGGCTTTAGCCATAATACTGAAGCTAAGTTTTCTAGGAGGCTTCACGGTTCAGCTAATGGCCTTTGTTTTTGCAGTAATTAGTCTCAGTATGGTGCTGAAAATGGCCACCTTCGGAGGAAAGATAAATTCTGTATCACTTATACTGTCTGGGGTAATAATAGGGGCCTTTTTTTCTGCAGGACTCACATTTACCAAGTATATAGCCGGTGATGAGGTGGCTTCGATAGTTTTCTGGCTTATGGGAAGCTTTTCATCTAAGACATGGGGTGAGGCTCTTATCATGGGAATAGTAACCCTCCTGGGTTTTCTTGTCTTTATATATTACGGGGAAGAGATGAATATATTATCCCTAGGTGAGAAAAATGCACTTTCCATGGGGGTGGAGACTTCAAGAGTCAGAAAAATACTTCTGGTAACTGCTTCTATAATATCGGCAGTCTCAGTGTCTGTCTGCGGAATAATAGGTTTTGTAGGCCTAATCGTACCGCATCTAATGAGATTCCTTGTTGGAACGGACAATAAGAAACTTATCTTCATATGCGCTCTCTGGGGTGCGATAATACTCTCTGCTGCAGATAACCTTGTGAGAGCTGTGCTGCCAAATGAGATCCCCATAGGAATAATGACCTCCCTTTTAGGGGCACCATTCTTTGCCTTTATATTCAGAAAAAGGCTTTCGGGAGGTAGAATTTAGATGATAAAAGCTAAGGATATAAATTATTCCGTACCTGGAAAAGATATAATAAAAGGTGTGGATCTTCATATAAAAAAAGGCCGTTTTTATGGGATATTGGGACCTAACGGAAGCGGTAAAACCACCCTTATGGACATAATATGCGGGGTAATAGCCGACTACCGTGGAAGTATAGAGGTCATGGGGAAAGACCTGAAAAAATATCATAAAAAAGATTTGGCCAAAGTTCTGGCTCTTGTTCCACAAAACTTCAACACTTCATTTTCATTTAATGTGGAGGAGATCCTTGAGATGGGGAGATACCCACACAAGAAAAAATTCAGCTTTCTGGGAAAAGAGGACAGAGAGATAATAGATGGAGTGGTAAAAGAACTAGAACTAGAAAATATAATAGATAAGAAAATAACAGATCTTAGCGGCGGTGAGAGACAGAGGGCGATTTTTGGGAAGGCACTTATACAGGAAACCCCTATACTTTTTCTAGATGAGTCCACATCCAATTTAGATCCCTACTATGCCCACTCCCTTTTGAAAAAAGTGAGAGACAGGGTGGAGGAAAAAAATCTCACTGTGATCTCTGTCTTTCATGATTTTACCCTCGCCTCTCTTTATTGTGACGAGATCATCTTTTTAAAGGAAGGGAAGGTGGTAAAAATCGGGGAAACAGAGCATACTCTCACACCGGAAAATATAAAACATGTCTTCAATATAAACAGTAAAATGATGGAAAGTGATGACAAAAAATTTGTTATCCCATATATGTAGGGGGTTTATTATGAAATTCAAAATAGCTGTGATCTGGCTGCTCGTGACAATAAATGTTTTTGCATATGAGGTCATGGAGGGAAATAACCCTAGAAAACTTGAAAAAAGTTATCAGAGAATAATATCCATATATCCTGCTCATACAGAGGTTATTTTGGATCTGGGCGGCAAGAGCAAACTTGTGGGGACTGTAAAAGAAAAGGGAATATCAGAAAGAACCGAGGGAATAAAAGGCTTTTCTTACAACGACTCTCTGGAAAAATATCTTTCTGTAAGACCTGATCTTGTCATTATAAGGCCCATGTACAGAGATAAGAATAAAAATTTATTTAAAAGGCTTGAATCTATGGGAATAACAGTGGTGTCACTTCAGCCCGTCAGTTATAACGACCTAGAGAGATACTGGATGGATATAGGCCGTCTTATAGGAAGAGAAAATGCCGGGAAAGAGTATTTGGAAAGATACCGTAGGGGCCTCGAGAGTATAGGGGTTCAAAATAAGAAAAGAAAAAAAGTTTTTTTTGAAGCCAGGATGCAAAACGGACTTTATACTGCATCTAAAGAATCCATAGCACATTTTATAATAGAAAAAGCCGGTGGAGATATTCTTACTGGCAATGAAGAGCCCCTCAGAAAGGGAACTTCTACCCTCACTCCTGTAAATATGGAGTACCTGATATCCCAAGGTTTTGCCATAGATACCTATTTGGTCCAGCAGGGGAAGATGAACTCTAGAACCAGGGAAGACATAGAGAGAACACCTGGTTACTCCTCTATAAAGGCTGTGAAAACAGGAAACATCTATCTGATAGATGAGGGGACTCTTTCTAGACCGACCATAAAAATACTAGACGCCATGAAAGAGATAAAAAAAATACTGTCAAAACAGTCATAAGATTTCTTCTTTTTGTACTTTCTTGAGTTTAGACAATTCTCAAGTTATAATATACAATATATAACATGATACAAAGAGGAGGGAAATTTATGGAAATCAAAAATATGAAATCAATGGATCCAAATCTTCTGTTAAGTATTGTAAATATGAAGCTCCGAGACGAGTTTGAGAATCTTGATGACCTGCTGAGGTATTATAATTTAAAAGAGAGTGATCTCACTGACAAAATAAAAGAGATCGGCTATCACTATTGCAAAGAAACAAATCAGTTTATAGGATGTTAAATTACAGTCCCTTAAAAAAGGGCTGTTTTTTATTAGTTTTAATATCTTTAATAGATATTACGGCTGTAATTAACCTAAGTTGCTAGCTTTATTTTAAAGTAAAGGATCGAATTTATAAGAATTCGTTACTTTTCTCTTGAAAGAGAAGTAACCAAAAGTTCAAGAATTTTCAAACGTCTAGGAAGTAGATGTTTCTTTTATCGCCTTTGTGAGCTACAGTCCTCGGTTCCCTGCTCATCCACTGGATAAGGTGTTTCATAGTCGCTGACGCTCCTTGAACTCCCTTAACTTATTCTGCAAGACGGCTGAGTGCAGGTTTTTTCCTGTATAAGCCCTGCGACTTGAAAATTCAAAAAACGAAAAATGATATAAACCTAAATAAAAAATATGTGTACAGTTATTCCTTAATTTTTGACTATTCTTAATTTTGATTTTATTGATAGTACGGGAAAAGGGATAAAAAACCTCTCGCAAAAAAACGCATATATAGTTTGGTTTTAACTCTGTGAGACTCATTCTTTTTCTCTGTGCCCTCTGTGAGCAAAAGATTTTGTCCTTATTCGTGTTAATTTCCCTATCTTTTATTAGTGTCCATTCGTGACAAAATCTTTTGATTCTGATATTCAGATAAATTCAGTAATTTATGAGAATTTCTTTCAAGTGGCAACTTGAGTTAATTATTTTACAAAGAAGGAGATAATATGAAAAAATTTGACCTGGTTATTTTTGATCTTGACGGCACTCTCACTGATTCCCGGGTGGGAATAACAAAATCGGTGAGCTATGCCCTTGACAAGATGGGGATAACATCGCCATCTTTGGAGGAGCTAGAACATTTTATAGGGCCTCCTCTAATAGACACATTTATGGGACATTATAAATTTTCCAAGAGTGACTCAGAAAAGGCGGTAGAGCTCTTTAGAGATAGATACTCTGAAAAAGGTCTCTATGAAAATATCCCTTTTCACAATATAAACACTCTTTTGTCTAATCTAAAAAAATCAGGGATAAAACTTGCAGTGGCTACATCTAAGCCCCAGCATTTTTCTGAAAAAATACTAGAAATATCTGCTATTCTCCACGACATAGGCATAAAGATAAGTGAGGAAAAATACAATTCCTCTGCAGGAAAATACCAGGAATTAGAAGGGCCAGGTGCAGCTAAAAAACTCATAAAAGATATAGACTTACCTGAAAAAATAAAGGAAAGGGTGTATTATCTCATAGGAAATCACCACAGCTATGACAAGATAGATGGACTTGACTTTCAGATACTTGTAGAGGCTGACTTCCTTGTAAATATATACGAAGATAATATGAGTTCTGAAACTGCTGCAACTGTTAAAAAGAAATATTTTGAGACAAAGACAGGAAGAGATTATATCAGTTCACTCTATGGAGTGTAAAATAAAATCAGTCTATAGCGAATCTATTTTCGGCAGAGACTGATTTTTTAATTTAACAAATATATAATCTATTTTACAAAATTAATATCAGAAAATTTTTCTTTAGTAACTACGATACCGTCTTCGTCTAGGTAGAGATATGATCCATGGTCAACTTTGACTCCGGCGATCTCAAGTGTATCCCCTATTTTACCTTGGGACTTTTTACTGCTTCTGAGAGGATAAGTTCCCACTGCTAATACCACCATTGGCATAATTTTCAGCATATGGGTATCTCTCACAAAGCCATCTACAATTATTCCGCCCCATTTATTGTCTATGGCAAACTTGCAAAGGTTGTCTCCCACTACTGCGCAAAAATTTCCTGTGACCTTTACTACTGCAATACGACCATTTCCTGGAGTCTGAAGTAATGTCTTCAACGTAGAGTTGTCTTCATCTAAGGAGACTGTCACAATCTCTCCGCTGCAACGTGTTTTCCCCCCGTAAGATTTGAAAGATATAGGCTGGAACACCTGGATATCGTCACTGTGGATATCGCATATCTCGGCTGTTCCATGAGCATCTAATTTTTCAGACATAATTTCCCCCTTTATAATTATTCATGAATATATTTTAAAAGCCTTTCCCCTTTTGGATCTTTGAAGTGTCCGACAATTTTATCAACTTTGTACCAAAAAAACAAGCTTTAAAAAACCGAAATTAGTTGACTCACCATCTAAAATACGGTAAACTTTTTTTGAAGAATTTAGTTGTGTAGCCAACAAAAAAAGGAGGACAAGATTATGAAAGAACCCTTGGGAAGAACTGTAAAATTTTTAAATATAGAGATAAGAAAATTTTTGGATTTTCATCTCAACGAGTACCAGCTTGGGAATGGTCAGTTTGCAATTGTGATAGAGATAAGTGAGAACAGAGGGATAAACCAGGATGCCCTGGCTCAAAAGATGGGTGTGGACAAGACAACCATTGCTAAGACTGTAAAAAAACTTGTGGAAAATGGCTACATTATAAAAGAGGAAGATGAAAATGACAGGAGGTCGAAAAAACTTTACACCACTCACAAGGCAGACCTTATTTTTAAAAAGATTAAAAAACTGATTAATCTGGAGAAGCAGGTACTGACTCATGGAATTTCTCAGGATGAAATAAAAATATTTTTAAAAGTTGTAGACTGCATGAAGTCAAATATTTCAGAATATTTAGAAAGCGGAGGGAGTTCAGATTGGAAAAAATAAAAAGATTAGCGAAGAAAAGATAAATAAACTTTTAATAGAATTCTCCCTACCTGCAATAATTTCAAGTCTTGTGTTTGCACTGTACAACGTAGTAGACAGGATGTTTATCGGAAAATGCCTGGGTCCCTTTGCCATGGCGGGAATTAGTATTACCTTTCCTATATTTACAATATATATAGCAGTGGGGATGCTCGTAGGTCACGGAGGAGGAAGCATAGTAGCTCTAAGGCTTGGGCAGGGAAGAAAAGAGGGAGTAAATCGAGTGTTGGGAAACGTATTTAAATTTTACGGGGTATTCAGCATCATTTTTATGATTATGGGTTACATATTTATGAACAGATTGTTGATCATATTTGGAGCCACTGAAAATTATTCAATACTTTAGCAACAGCCTATAAAAAACACCTTTAAATCACGCACATATATATAATAAATTATATTTTATCGAAAAATTTTATTAAAATATAATGTAGGTTTGTTATTATTTTATCAATAATATTTTAGGTGGAAATATCCATAAAATGTATATTTATTTAAATTCTCATCTGTATATTTACGACTAAATTTATTATAAAATATATTTTTTTAGAAGGGAGAGAAATGAATTGGGTAGATTTATAGTAAAGCGTATGATACAAATGTTTGTCACACTGTATCTTGTAGTCACTGCTACTTTTTTTTTGATGCATGCTATACCCGGAGGACCTTTTACTAGGGAAAAACCTCTGCCGCCTGCAGTCATAGAGGCACTTGAGGCAAAATTCAAATTGGATCAGCCTCTATACGTACAATATTTTGACTATGTTAAAGGGGTTTTTACCTTTGATTTTGGACCCTCATTCCAAAAGGTAGGGGTAGATGTTACCGATATGATTGTCAAAGGACTTCCAGCCTCTGCAAAAATCGGAATGCTGGCAGTATTAGTGGTTCTTCTTATTGGAATTCCACTAGGTATTATATCAGCACTAAAACAGAACAAGTGGGAAGACTATGTGGTGACCGTATTGGCCACGATCGGTGTAACTATTCCTAGTTTTGTGATGGCCACACTGATAATCTATGTTTTCAGTGCCAAGCTTCAGGTCCTTCCGTCCTTTGGGCTTAAGACCTGGAAACATTTTATAGGGCCTGTCATAGCTCTAAGTGGTTTTTCTCTTGCTTTCGTAGCGAGATTGACACGTTCTAGCATGCTTGAGGTTCTGCAGCAGGATTATATAAGGACAGCAAGGGCCAAGGGATTGTCTGAATTTGTTGTAATCGGAAAACACGCACTTAAGAATGCTCTTATCCCAGTTATCACTTATGTTGGTCCTATGATAGCTAGTATCCTCACTGGATCATTTGTAATCGAGAAAATTTTTGCCATACCGGGTATGGGAAAATATTTCGTAGAAAGCGTAGGTAACCGGGATTATACAGTAATAATTGGTGTTACTGTGTTCTATGCCGCTTTCTATATTGTTATGGTCTTTATAGTGGATGTAATCTACGGTATTATAGATCCGAGAATAAAGCTGCATGATTAGGAGGGAGTCACTTAATGGATAAAAGATGGGAAAGGGTCCCTAAAGAGGCCCTTGAAAAAGAAAAAGTAGTCAGACCAAGTCTTACTTACTGGCAGGATGCTTGGAGAAGATTAAAGCAAAATAAACTTTCTATGATTGGTCTAGTTACAATAGTCTTATTGTTTATTTTAGCTATTTTTGGACCAATAATTTCAAAATTCAGTTATGAAGATCAGAATCTTAATCTTGGAAACATACCTCCTAGATTTGAAATTTATAAAGTAGACGACAATAATTTTATTTACGTCCATTCAGAATACAAGCTGATCTCTGTTTCTGAAAAGGGAGAACTATTTGATATGATTCTTCCAGCAAAAGAGGATATTTCAAATTTGAAAAAAGAATATGAAATAGATGGAAATACCGTTGTTCTGGATTTTAAAAATGCCAGAAATTCGAAAAAAAATCCAAAAATTAAAAAATTTCAAATATTTGTAAACAGTTCCGAGATAGAACCTCTAAAAAAAGTCTTCAACAGAACCTATTATTTCGGAAGTGATGCCTTTGGAAGAGATCTTTTTATAAGAGTTCTCTATGGAGCTAGAATCTCTCTTACTGTAGCTGTTATGGCTACACTGGTAAACTTTTTTGTAGGGATACTTTACGGTGGTATTTCAGGTTATGTAGGGGGGAGAACAGATTCTCTTATGATGAGATTCGTAGACCTCATAAGTACAATACCTCTTCTTCTTTATGTGATTCTTCTGATGGTCATAATAGCACCTGGTCTTAAAACCATTATTTTGGCTATGGGTATAACCTACTGGGTAGGTATGGCAAGGATAGTCAGGGGACAGGCCCTTTCTATCAAGGGACACGAGTATGTTCTTGCAGCTAGGACTTTAGGGGCTAGTAATGCGAGAATACTGGTAAGGCATATTATTCCAAATGCTATGGGACCGATTATCGTTTCATTGACAATGATGATCCCTAGTGCAATTTTCACGGAATCTTTCCTAAGTTTTATTGGTCTTGGAGTATCAGCTCCCCAAGCATCTTGGGGAACTCTTGCAAGTGATGCCCTAGGTGGATTAAGGTCATATCCTTATCAGCTAATTTTTCCTTCCTTGGCGATTAGTATAACTATGCTTGCATTCAATTTTCTGGGAGACGGACTGCGTGATGCACTGGATCCTAGATTACGTAAATAATAAAGGGGTGTTTTAATTTGTCGGATAAATTATTAGAATTGAAAAATGTAAAAACCTCTTTTTATACTCACCTCGGAGAAGTTCAGGCAGTAAGAGGGGTGAGTTATCATCTTGAAAGAGGTGAGGCTCTCGGTATAGTAGGAGAGTCGGGTAGTGGTAAAAGTGTGACTTCAATGTCAGTAATGGGACTACTTCAACACCCTGGAAAGGTAAAAGAAGGAGAGATTTTATTTAAGGGTGAGGATCTCTTGAAGAAAAACAGTAAAGAGATGATGAATATAAGGGGGAATGAGATTGCCATGATATTCCAGGATCCTATGACATCACTGAACCCTGTTTATACTGTAGGTGATCAGATTATGGAAGCCATCAAAATTCATCAAAAAGTTTCAAAGGATGAAGCCAGAAAAAAAGCGATAGAGATGCTTACTCTGGTTGGAATTCCATCTCCTGAGACAAGAATAGACAACTATCCACATGAGTTCAGTGGCGGTATGAGACAAAGAGCGATGATTGCCATAGCTTTATCTTGTAAACCGGATCTTCTCATAGCAGATGAACCTACTACCGCTCTTGATGTTACAATACAAGCTCAGATATTAAAACTTATGAAAGATTTGAAAGAAAAAATAAATACATCTATTATACTCATTACTCACGATCTTGGTGTAGTTGCTGACGTATGCTCTAGAGTAATTGTTATGTACGGAGGATTAATAATGGAGGAAGGTACTACTGAAGAGATTTTCTACAGACCAAAGCACCCCTATACAATGGGGCTCCTAAAATCCATACCAAAACTTGTAGAGGAAGAGAGACTTATCCCAATTGACGGGACACCTCCTGACCTTTTAAAACCACCAGTGGGCTGCCCTTTCGCAGCTAGGTGTGATTATGCCATGAATATCTGCTTAGAAGAAAAACCAGATTATTATTCCTCTAGCCCCAACCACAGGGCTATGTGCTGGCTTCTTGATGAAAATGCACCTCATGTAGAAGTAGATACTGGTGTAAGAAGGGGGGCTAAATAAGTGTCAGATATAAAAAAGGAAGATATACTTTTAGAGGTGAAAAATTTAAAGAAATATTTTGAATCGAAAAAAGGTTTTTTTGGAAAAAAAACCCAATATGTAAAAGCGGTGGATGATGTCAGCTTTTACATAAAGAAAGGTGAAACCTTTGGATTGGTAGGAGAATCTGGATGCGGTAAATCAACTACCGGACGAACTCTTATAAGACTCTATGACGTGACTGGAGGAAATATCATTTTTGACGGGCAGGACATCAGCAGTCTAAAGGAAAAGGATTTAATCCCTTTTAGAAAAAAAATTCAGATGATATTCCAAGATCCATACGCTTCACTCAATACAAGAATGACCGTAGCAGATATTGTCGGTGAACCCTTAGACATTCACAATCTTGCCAAAGGTCAAGAGAGACAAAATAGAATATATGAACTTTTGGAAAAAGTCGGTCTTAGCAAGGATCACGCCAGTAGATACCCTCATGAATTCAGTGGTGGTCAAAGACAGAGAATAGGTATAGCCAGGGCTCTTGCAGTAGATCCAGAGTTTATAATCTGTGACGAACCTATCTCTGCTTTAGACGTATCTATACAGGCTCAGGTAGTTAATATGCTTGAAGATCTTCAGAAGGAGTTGGGACTTACCTACCTTTTCATAGCCCATGATCTTTCCATGGTAAAGCACATATCTGACAGAATAGGGGTAATGTATCTTGGTAAAATGGTTGAAGTGGCAGAAAGTGATGAGCTGTATGAAAAGCCTGCTCACCCCTATACCCGTGCACTTCTTTCATCTATACCCATCCCTGATCCTGAGCTCAATGCCCAGATGAAAAGAGAGATTCTAGAAGGAGATGTCCCTAGTCCTCTTAATCCCCCTAGTGGATGTAGATTCAGAACAAGATGCAAATATGCTAAAGAGGTCTGTTCACAACAAGAACCGATTTTACAAGAGGTTGCTCCCGGACATATGGCGGCCTGTCATTTTGCAAAAGACTTCTACAACAATAAATAGTTTGCTTTTAAACAAATTTATATAAAGGGAGGAAACACATTGAAGAAAAGATTTATGATGTTAGGAATTTTAATCTTATCACTTCTCATGGTAGCATGCGGTGGTAAAAAAGAAGCGTCAACAGAAAAAGATGCAGAACAGGTTCTTGTATTCAACCTGAGTAGTGAACCAAAAACTGTAGATCCGCAGTTGAACTCGGCGACTGATGGAGGTATCGTTATAAACAATACTTTCGAAGGTCTTATGAGAATGAATGACGAAGGTATGCCGGTTCCTGCAACAGCAGAGTCATATGAGGTATCTGAAGATGGTAAAGTCTATACATTCCATATCAGAGAAAATGCCAAATGGTCTGACGGTCAGCCTGTAAAAGCTTCAGACTTTGAATATGCTTGGAAGAGAGCCCTTGATCCTGCAGTAGCCTCAGAATATTCTTTCCAGCTATACTATATTAAAGGTGCTCAAGAATATTTTGAAGGAAATGGTTCTGTCGATGATGTTGCTGTAAAAGCTATAGACGATAAAACTTTAGAGCTTACACTTGTTGGTCCTACTCCGTATTTTCTGGCGCTTACTACATTTTACACTTACATGCCTGTAAGAGAAGACGTAGTTGACAAGAAACCTGAAGGATGGGCTAAGGATACAACTATTGCTGTTTCAAACGGGCCTTTTATAATTAGTGAATATGAGCCTTCTAGTAAGATAGTTCTTGTTCCTAATGAGAACTACTGGAACCAAGAAAGTGTAAAATTAGATAAAATAATTTTCGAAGAGATAGTGGATCAGACTACTGCCCTTACAGCTTATGAAAACGGAGAAGTAGATGTCCTTAGAGAAGTTCCACAACAAGACATCCCTAGACTTCAGCTTGAAGATTCTACTTTCTCAATAGCACCGTTTTTAGGAACTTACTACTACATCTTCAACGTAGATAAGGAACCAACTAACAATGTAAACGTTAGAAAAGCTTTGACATATGCAATCGACAGAAAGGCGCTTGTTGCGCAGGTTACAAAGGGTGGACAGCTTCCTGCAACTGGTTTCGTTCCTACTGGTCTTTTTGATTCAGAAGGAAAAGACTTCAGAGCTACTGCTGGAGACTTTGATATCAATACGACAGCTGACATCACAAAAGCAAAAGAATATCTTGCAAAAGCCGGATACCCAGAAGGTAAAGGATTCCCTAAGCTTACTATCATCTACAACACTTCAGAATCACATAAAGCCGTAGCTGAAGCTATACAGGAGATGTGGAAGAAAAACCTTGGAATAGATGTAGAACTTATGAACCAAGAGTGGGCTGTATTCCAAGACACTAGACATGTTGGTAACTTTGAGATAGCCAGAGCAGGATGGATAGGGGATTATGCTGACCCTATGACATTCCTTGATCTGTTTACATCTTATTCTGGAAACAACGATGCTCAGTGGAAATGGACAACTGATGAAAAGAAATTTGCTTCTAATAAAGAGTATGATGCACTTATTGAAAAGTCTAAAGTAAGTCAGGGAACTGAAAGAGACGCACTTCTTTACAAGGCTGAAAAAATTCTTATGGACGAGATGGTAACTATGCCTATCTATTACTATACTGCTCCTATAATGGTAAAAGAGTATGTTAAAGGATGGGAAAGAGATATCTTAGGAACATGGTATTTCGGAAACGCAGAAATACAAAAATAATAAAAAAAGTAAGGCCGCGGCCTTACTTTTTTTATTATCATTAGCTATGATCTTTATTAAATTATTGAATTTATCCGAAAACCTGTGTTACTTTCTTTGCTTGCCCAAAGAAAGTAACCAAAGAAAAGGCACCTAATTAAAATTAATGAAACTTGTAAAAATAAATTTTACAAGAACTAGAAAATATACTCGTTCCACTCTTTATTTTCTTGGTCAAATCACTTCTGAACTAACTTTCTATTGAAATATAGTCGGTAAACCTCCTTATTTCAATGAAAGTGGATTTCACAAGATGATTTCTTAACGGCATTTTTTAAAGGGGAAAGCAGTCTAAAAATTTAAAATTTTTATTTTCTCTCCGTGGAACTTTATTTTTTTCTCTGTGTCCTCTGTGTTCAAGAGGTTGTGTCCTTATTCGTGTTAATTTTTCTGTCTTTTATTGATTTTCATTCGTGACAAAATCTTTTGACTCTAATATCGATCTTCTCAGTGCAACTCCTTCTTTTCTCTGTGTCCTCTGTGAGCAAAAGGTTTTATCCTTATTCGTGTTAATTTTCCTATCTTTTATTAGTGTCCATTCGTGACAAAATCTTTTGATTTTAATATTCAGATAAATTCAGTATTTTATGTATAAAATAAAAAACCTGGAAAAATTCCAGGTTTTTAAAATATAAATTAATTTTATTTCATTATTTAGCCTTCGACTGAATACTCTCTAAAAGCTCATTATACGCATCCTCAAAAGATGCAAGTCCTTTCTTCATGAGGGCATTAAAAACTTCGTTCATTGACACCCCTGCTTCCTCTAAGTCTCTGAAAATTTCATTTGCCTTAGAATCATCTGTATCAAGTGCGATTTTGGCAGTTCCGTGATCAATAAATTTTTTAAGAGTATCATAAGGCAAAGTATTTACAGTGTCTGGGGCGATAAGTTCAGTAACATATTTTATATCGCTGTAAGCTGAATTCTTTGTCCCAGTAGAAGCCCATAACACTCTCTGAAGATTAGCCCCTTTTCTAGAGAGCTCTTGAAACTCTGGAGAATTTTCAATACCCCTATAAATAGAATAAATTATCATAGAATTTGCCACAGCAGCCTGCCCCATAAGGTCTTTTCTTCCTCTTTCTTCTAAAAGATCATCAACCATAGTCTCTATCCTGCTTACAAATACACTGGCAACTGAGTGAACCTTAGTGAGGTCCCCCTTATTGTCAGCTAGCCTTTTTAGACCTCTAATATAAGCTTCTGCTGTCTTTCTGTACTGCTCTGGTGAAAATATCAGAGTGATATTTACGCAGATGCCTTTAGATATCAGCTCCTCTATAGCAACTATCCCCTCATCGGTGGCAGGAACTTTAAACATTACATTTTCTCTATTTACCTTTTCGTGAAGTCTTATCCCTTCTGACAGGGTTTTTTCTGTATCTTCAGCCAGCAACGGATTTAGCTCTAGGCTTATAAACCCGTCTCTTTCTGCCGTTTTTTCATAAACAGGTTTCAGAATATCTGCTGCCTCCTGTATATCTCTCACTGTCAATTTATCATATATCTCTTCCACTGAGCTTCCCTTAGAAGCTAGCTCTTTTATCTCGTTATCATAGTCGTTACTTTTTGCTATGGCGTTATGAAATATGCTCGGATTTGATGTAACTCCCATAAGCCCAGCCTTAATAAGTTTTTCCAATTTCCCGTTCTGTATGATATCACGACTTATAAAATCAAGCCATAAACTCTGACCTAGATTATCCAGTTCTCTTATGATTTCATTGTTCATTTTACCCCCCCTAAGTTATATACTTGTAATATATTATGGGTTAAAATTTTAAAAAAAGCAATTTTTTTTATATTCTACGCCTTTTTAAGAACAGGCTCCCTGAAAAACTCCATTGTTTCTCCAATAATAACTTTTCTAAGTACTAAAAGACCAACAAGGTTTGGTATTACCATAACACCATTTACTATATCAGCAATAAGCCAGATTGTCTCAAGCTTTAAGAATGGCCCTGATGCTACCATCACAAGGAATATTACCTTAAACCATTTGATAGTCTCTTTTGGGAAAAGATACTGAGTGCACTTTTCTCCATAGAAGTTCCAACCTATTATTGTAGTGAAAGCAAAGAATATTATTCCCACATTTACTATGAGTGAACCATAAGAACCAAGATAAAATTCAAAAGCCTTTGAAGTAAGTAGGGATCCTGCAAGACCGTCTTGTGACCATAACCCTGATGAAACAATTATTATTCCAGTAATACTGCATACTATCAGAGTATCTAAAAATGGTCCGATCATTGATATGAGTCCCTGTTTTACAGGCGAATCAGTTTTAGCACTAGCTGCTGCAATAGGTGCGGAGCCAAGTCCGGCTTCATTTGAGAATACTCCTCTAGCAACACCGGCTCTCATAGCCATCATAATTCCTGCTCCTGCAAAACCTCCTACCGCTGCACTGCCCTTGAATGCAGAACTTATTATGAGAGATATGGCAGACACTGTAGCAGGAGTATTTGAAGCCATTATTACAACTCCACCTACTATATAAAATAAAGCCATGAAGGGAACGAGAAATGAAGCTACCTGGGAAATTCTCTTAATTCCACCGAAAGTAACGAGAGCTACGGCCACTGTAAGTATAATACCGGTAATAGAAGTCGGTACTCCCACAGCACCTTTCACCCCTTCTACCACTGCGTTAACTTGTGGAAAAGTTCCTATTCCCAAAAGAGCAACCATTATTCCAGAAAAAGCAAATACTTTACCTAAAAATTTATTTTTAGCACCTTTTTCTATATAGTACATAGGTCCGCCTGAATATTCTCCGTCTTTTTTCTCACGGTATTTGATTGCCAGAAATCCTTCTGCAAACTTTGTACTCATACCAAAGAAAGCTGCAATCCACATCCAAAATATAGCTCCAGGACCTCCTAACTTTATTGCAGTGGCTACACCTACGATATTTCCTGTACCGATAGTAGCTGCCAAAGCTGTACAAAGAGCTGCAAACCCTGATACATCTCCCTCTTTTGAATCAGAATTATCATCTTTTTCAAAAAGAAGTTTAAAAGCGGTTACAAGCTTTGAAATCTGAATACCTTTTAAGTTTACTGTAAGATAAATTCCAGTTCCCACGAGTACAAAAAGTGTAGGAAACCCCCATATAATGCTGTCCAATTGTCCCAATATTTCTTTCATTTTTTCCTCCCTTATCTGTCAGATGGCAGAAGGGGCGTAATAAAAAAAGAAGCTACAAAAAATGTAGCCTCTAGAAAACACGCCATACCTGTTTTCCTCTGTCCTTTTACCTGAGAGTATTACTCCTTCGGTGACTAGAATTAACCAATTCTCTCCAGAGACTCGTCCAGTATAGGTCCATTTACCTGAAAGATTCACTTCTTCGGTGGCTGTACAAACAGCTCTCTCCCCATACCTTCATCCGACTTAATTAAATTTTCATTAAAAATATAATAATCAATTTAACTGAAAATGTCAAAGGTTTTTTTTTGATACATAATATTATATTTTTTTATCGTCTCAAACTATGATATGTATTATTAACTCTACTTGTGCGAAATAATTAGTATTTATATATTTCTTTAGAAACAACAGTTTGATCCATAGAGTAAAATCTTTTTTCAATTAGTCTTTCTTTTGAATCATAAATAAGCTGATAATATCCCCTATACTTTCCTGAGGAGTATTCAGAGATTCTGTCGACTCTCCCTAAGCTATCCTTTTTATAAACCAGTCTTGTATTTATTTTTCCGCTCATAAGCCTTTCCTCTCGAAGACTACCAGTTTCATCATAAATGAAATTTTTAGTACTTAAAACTTTTCCGTCACCGGAAAGTAGGGTTATTTTTGAAAGGATTCCATCAATATATGAAAAAACCTCCTCCTCTAAAAAAGCCCCCTTTGCATCAAAGATTCTTTTTTCAACGATTCTATAGTTGTTACTGTATTTATAAGTCTTTTTTATATACAGCTCTCCCTGAGGGTCGATGTATCTTTCTGATGAAAGCCTCATGAGGGAATCGTATTCATATAAAATTGTGTTATCGAGATAACCGTATAAATACACATTTGAACTTTTTATTAGTTTGTTTTTTCCAAAGGAGTTGGAAACTCTCTGTATCTGGGTGTTGTTTTTAAGGATCTTTTCATAGGCTGTTGGAATGGGTCTGGTTGAAAAAACAATCCCGTTGTCATTGAATTCCTCTTCACGTCTTTTTATCAGATCAATTCTCTTTATGATCCTTTGGTCTTCTGAATAAAAGAGTATTTCCTTATCTTTTATTTCGTAGGTTTTTGAAGGCTCCCCTGTTTCAATTTCTGTTTTAACTTCTTCTTTTATTTCTGTTATTTCTGTTTCCACCTCAGGTGATTTTTCAGGAGTTTTCGATTTTGTATCCAAAGTTTCGCACCCAATAAAAATCAGTAGAGAAAAAAATATTATAAATTTTTTCATAATTATCCTCCCTAAAATATGCTTTTTAAATAAGAACATAAATTTTCTTTATATATTAATTTTACTAGTTTTAATGGATTTTTAAAAGAAATAATTTAAAAAATTATGTAAACCCCCAAAACTTTTAAGAAAACCTCAATGGAACATCACATTTATGGAATAAGATATCTCTATAAAATGAAATACAGGAGGATGTTACATGATGAGAAAAAATCTTTTACCATTGAGTGCCTGTCTGCTGTTCATAGCGACTGCTGCATTTGCGGGGATGAATCTAAATTTGAGCAAAGAGATACCTGTCTGCACAGAAGAAGTGATAACTATGTATGAAGACTCTTCAGAGCCTAATATAAAGGCTATAGTAGAGGAACTAAGAGTTGTCGAAGCTGATCTAATGAGAGAAAATGAAAAACCTGAAAAAGATTGGGATTCTATAAAGGTTCTCACTCAAAGAGCAGGAGAGCTAAAGGGTAAACTAGAATATATCGTTTTGAGTAAAAACTAATACAACGGGAGGAGATACGATGAAAAAATTTATAGCAGTATTTTTAATTATCATTTCTTTGTCAGCATGTAAAATTGATGGTAGCCTGGACTCAGATATCAAGGAGACAAATAAGATTCAAAATAACTCTGTAGAGACAGAAGAGATTCAGAAGAAAAATAGCGAGCTTATAACAGAAGAGACAAAATCACACGAAGAACTTTGTTATATAAATGTGGCAAAATCAGCAAAAGACCCTCAGCTTGAAGAGCTCTACAGCAAGCTTTCAAAACTTCAGACCAATGCCGACGAGATGTCAAAGTATCCTAAAGCTCCTGAAGTACTAAAGGATATTACCGATGAGATAGGTATGGTAAAGGGGCTTATCCAGTACCGAAGTCTTGAGATAAATACTAAGTTTGAATAAAATATTTAAGAAGGGGCTTGGAAAAGCCCTTTTTGTGTTTTTTTTGATTTCATTATATAATTGACTCAAGGCATAAGGAGGTAATTTATGGAAAGAATTTTACTTTTAGAAGATGAAGATAAAATGAGAAAGGTGGTAAAGAACTTTCTTGTAAAAGCTGGTTATGAGGTTATAGAGGCCTGTGACGGAGAGGAAGCTTTAGAATTATTTTATGAGAATACTTTTGATTTGGCTATTTTAGATGTTATGGTTCCAAAAATAGACGGCTGGACAATATGCAGGAAAATTAGAAAAGAGTCTAAAATCCCCATTATAATGTTGACTGCAAGAAGTACTGAAGATGATGAGTTGTTTGGGTTTGATCTAGGGGCAGATGAATATATAACAAAACCTTTCAGCCTTAAGATACTCTTAGCCAGGGTAAAGGTACTTTTGAAAAGAAAAGAATCCATAGTAGAAGACAACAGCTTAAAGGTTGGGAAATTGGAGATTGATTCTAATAGCCATAGGGTAATCTTTTGTGGTGAAATTTTGGACCTGACTCCAAAGGAGTATGATATGCTTCTCATGATGGTTAAAAATAAGGACATTGCTATTTCCAGAGAGAGATTTTTAAACCAGATATGGGGCTTTGATTATTATGGAGACCTTCGAACTGTGGACACCCATGTAAAACAGCTGCGTAAAAAACTTAATGGGAAGCATATTAAGACTGTTCGTGGAGTTGGATACAGGTTTGAGGAGGAATAATGAGAGGTAAAATAAGCAGGGATATATTTTTTTATATGATGATAATATCTATACTGCCGATATTTCTGATATATCTTTTGAATGCCACACTTCTAGACAGCTACTCCTTAAATAAAAAAAAAGAAGAACTTCATAAAATATCAAAACTTCTCACAGAGGGAGACGGAAATATCAACATTCCGAGGCTTAAGAGGGAGAGCAATATAGAGGTGTATTTCCTTAACATGGAGGACAGATATCAGTACCGTATAGACGATGATGTAAGAGGAATTTTGGATGATCTAGACTGGGATGATGTGGAGATTGGTGCCAATATACAGAAAATATATCAGAAAGAGCAGGGAATAAATCTTCTGGTTAATATAAAAAAAATAACAAATCAGATGTTTCTAGTTATAACAACCCCCGTATCTTCTGTAGAGAATTCTGTGAAAATAAGCAGGGAGTTCTATTACTACAGTTTTTTTCTGGTGGCTTTCCTGTCCCTGGTTGTTTCATATATTTTTTCAAATAAGGTTTCAAAACCGATTATTCATCTGGAAAAAAATGCCAAAGACATATCCATGCTCAATTTTGATGAAAAAGTGGATATAAAAACCGGGAATGAACTTGAAAGTTTGGGAGAAAGTATAAATACTATGTCTGAAAAACTTGAAAGTGCCATTGAAAATCTTAAAAATGCCAATACTCAGCTAGAGATTGATCTTGAAAATGAAAAAAAACTGGAAATAATGAGGCGTAGCTTTATATCTAGTGTAAATCATGAACTAAAGACACCCCTTGCAATTATGAGGGTATATGCAGAAGGACTCCTTGAGGGAGTAGCCTGCGGTGAAGAGGTAGAGGAATACTGTACAACCATTGTAGAAGAAGTTGAAAACATGGAAAAAATAGTAAAGGAGCTTCTGTATTTTTCAGAGATAGAGGCGGGATACAAAAAAGCTCAAATGGAATCTTTTAGGATAGATTTACTTACAGAAAAAATATTGGGAAATTACTCCTATGACTTTAAGGAAAAAAATGTTAAATTAAATTTTTTACTGGAGAATAAAAAAGTCTATGGAGATATAAAACTTATTGAAAGAGTTCTAGAAAACTTTTTCAGTAATGCCGTTACCTATGTTCCTGAAAATGGCGAAATTAAAATAAAGGGAACTCCTGGTGAAGATTTTTTAAAAATAACTGTTTTTAATAGTGGAGATAAAATTCCAGAAGATAAAATCAATGATATATGGAAACCTTTTTTCAAACTTGATAAGGCCAGAACCAGAAAGTACGGAGGAACAGGTCTAGGGCTCTCTATTGTAAAAAAAATCCTAGATATTCATGGCTCTGATTATGGTGTTTATAACCTCAGAGATGGTGTTGAGTTTTTCTTCACTCTGAAGAAATCATAAAATATCTTTGCAGTAAATAATCAGAAGTACAGCCTAGCAAATAAAAGGAGTCCGGTGAATATTCACCGGACTCCTTTTATGTTAAATCTTTTATTTCAAGTATTCCTGTGATACTTTTAGTTGGCTCTCTGGCTCTAGTAGAGGTATGGCTGTGAGCTTTATACCGATAGCCCCTATAGGGGCCGTTATAAGCACGCTCAGGATGGAGACAGCCTGTATCAGCTCTCCACCGACCACTCCCATCTGAAGTGGCACACCAGCCTTGGCAGACTGCACAGTTGCCTTTGGGAGGTAGGCTATAACACAAAATAGTCTTTCCCTGTATGTTAGGTCTGTTCCAAGAAGTGAGATCCAAGTGCCTATCGACCTTATCACTAGAGCACTCATAATAGCAAGTGTTCCTGGAATAATGAGATTTCCTATAAGAGTTGGATTAATTGCGGTACCTACAAGGGTAAATAGGTATATCTGTCCAACCTGCCATACCTTTCCGAGAGTTTCCTTTAGGCTGGTTCCGAGCTCTTTTTCACAGTAGTTGCTTATGACAAAGCCCATGACCATGACACCAATAAGAGAGTTAATTTTAAGGATTTTCAATTCCTCTAGGACTCTCATCGCAACACCTGTTGTTAATACCAAGAAACAGTGAATTAAAGGGTTTTTTGTGGTTTTGCACAAAAATTTTAATAAAAGTGCTGCGGCGATACCAGAAATTACCCCTAAAACTATAGAAAGGGGTACTAACAATAAATTGGATGCTATCCCCGCAGAAGATCCAAGATAAAGGCTCATAAATGTACTGAAAAGAGCTATTGCAATGCTGTCATCTGCTGATCCCCCAGCCAACATCATCTGAGGTATGGCCTTTCTCTGACCTATTCCTCTGTTTATGAGTCCAACCATGGAAGGTATGAGAACAGCAGGGCTCACTGCAGAGATTATAAATCCTAAAATTCCTCCCTGTATAAAAGTAAAGCCGAAAAGTTTCATTGCTGCAAAGGCAACGGCAAAACCTTCAAGTCCTGCTGGAATAAAGCTTAAGAGAAGAGCAGGGCGACCCATTTTTTTTAATTGTTCTGTGCTTATTCCCAGACCTCCTCTGATCAGAACAGTAACCAGGGCTATACTTTTTAGCTCCTTGCTCATATGCAGGGTAAGGCTGTCTATCTGGTTGAGGTATGCAGGACCAGCTATACAGCCGAATATTATCATACCTATTAGTTTTGGAAGTTTCATTTTTTCTGCAATTTTGCCGGCATAATGTCCCCCTATAAGGAGAAGAGACAGAGAAAGTAACGTTTTCATATTTCACTCCTTTTAACAAAAAAAACTCCTACAGTTTTTTTCTGTAGAAGCTATCATCTTCGTAATTATGAAGCATTTGGAATTTTTCCGGGAGAGCTTCATCCCCCTTTTGATTTTTTTATTTTAATTATTATACATTAATATTTATGTCCTGTCAATAAAGTCAATATTTATTTTAAAGTCAGAATATTTTTTATGAGGCCTGCCAGGCTTATTGTCTAGCACTCTGAATATATTGAGAATACCACGTCACCCCATACAATTGCC
The DNA here is from genome assembly GCF_963668515.1 of uncultured Ilyobacter sp. NCBI lineage: Bacteria > Fusobacteriati > Fusobacteriota > Fusobacteriia > Fusobacteriales > Fusobacteriaceae > Ilyobacter > uncultured Ilyobacter sp. Next base: position 620,867 of record NZ_OY764866.1, read on the forward strand.
TTATCTGATTCTAGTGTAACCTTTATTGCCTTACTTTCTTCTGCTATTTTTTTGGCACATTTATTAAAGTTTAAAAGTATATCTTCATTTATATTTTCCTTGTTTTTCTGAACGTTTTTCGTGCTCTGAAATTTGTCCATATTCTCAATAAAATTATCTCCCTCCAGGGAAACTGTGATATTGGTTTTATCTATTTCATTTTGTTTTGAAAGGTTTTTTATTCTTAGGGCGGCCTCGATCATATCTCCTCCTGCTATCTCCTTTGGGATTTCAAAAGAAAATTTACAAATTTTAGCGGCGTTGTTCTGAGTGAATTTAAAATTATAGTGATTAAGTGTCTGTTCTCCGCATATATCAATCGACATGAGCCTTTTTACTTCCTCTGAATCATCAGTTTTTCCTAGAAGGTACATGAGTTTTGTCAGTGCCGCCTCGGGTGTTAAATCTAGTCCGCTGACTACCCCGGCATCTACAAGCTTGGTGCTGGCCTCATACATTCCCATTTTCACAGTACCTGTAGTACACTGTGTGATGTTTACAACTACGATACCCCTAGATGTAATGGAGTTTACGACTTCTATAAAATCACTGTTGGTAGGAGCATTTCCATTTCCATAGGTCTTTAATATAACCCCTTTCACATCCCCTATACTTTCAAATATATTTTTTAAGTATGAGGGTTTTAGTCCTGGGAATATTTCAATTATTATGACCCTGTTGTCTAAAACAGTCTCTATGTGAAAATTGCCCTCGGTTTTTTTTAGAAGCTTGTTTTTCTTGATTCCAAGTTCTGCCCCTGCCTCTCCTAAGGCTGGATAGTTTGGCGAAGAAAACCCAAAATAGTTTCTGGCATCATTTTTTCTGCTTCTGTTGCCTCTTAAAAGAGTATCTCTGAAAAATATACAGACCTCAGGGACAAGCCTTATACCGTAAAACTCATTTCCCGCAATTTGTATGGCGGTGACCAGGTTTTGCAGGGCATCACTCCTGGGTTTTTCTAAAGGCACCTGTGCTCCCGTAATAATTACTGGTTTATCAAGCTCCTTAAGCATAAATGAGAGGGCAGAAGCTGTGTATGACATGGTGTCCGTCCCGTGGAGGAGAACAAATCCCCTATAGTCATTGTAGTTAGTTTCGATTACTTCAGCCATTTTAATCCAACTTTCTGGGTTCATATCAGAAGAGTCCACAAGAGGATCAAATTGATAGTAATCTGTGGCAAATCCTTCTAACACAGGGTGCTCCTTGGCAATCTCATTCCAATTTTCTGCCGGTCTTAGGGGACTCATGGTGTTTCCCTTTTCGCTGTGAACCATGCCTATTGTCCCGCCTGTATTAATAATAAGAACTTTGTCTAACATTTATTCCTCCTTTTAAGACTAAAAGATTATTTTGATTCTGATCAAATGAGTATACATTTCTTTTGAAATAACTTCAACTAAAAAAATTGTTTTTAAAATTCTTAAATTTAAATATCTTGTGTCTATTATAAATATATAGTATACTTTTTATAAAACTGTTTTTTGGGGGGATTTGATGAAAATCAAAGTGAACCGAGAGGAACTTATTAAAGTCCTTTCAAATCTTTCTGTAGTGGTAAGAGAAAATTCAATAAGACCTGTTATCTCAGGGGCAAAGTTAGAAGCAAAAGATGGAATGGCTGTTTTTACAGGATCAAACCTTGAGTTTAGTTATATATCCTCTATTCCTGCACAAGTTGAGAATAAGGGGGTAACTGTCTTTAAAATACCTCTGATTCTCGAGTATATCAAACTTTTAGACGAGGAAAACCTTGAGATGATCGTCGGTGAAGGAAAGCTATCGATTCACAGAGCCGAGTTTTCTATCATGGACTGGGAAGACTATCCGGAGATTGAAGAAAATGAATCGGATAATCTTTTTGTACTTGAGAGTGAAAAAATAATATCTGCCTTTGAGAAAGTGAAATTTTCAGCATTTCCAACAGCGGACAACCTTGCAATAAACTGTATAAGAATGTCCTGTGAAAGTGAAAATATAAACTTTATATCCACTGATTCTTACAGACTGACAAAGTATACAATGTCTGCAGTATGTGAATCAAATCAGGAAATATCAATACCTCTAGAAAGCGTAGGGACCATCTGCAAACTTTTAAAAGATTCAGAAGAGCCAGCCAGATTCGGTGTAAAAAATGCGGTACTTACTGTAAAATGCGGTAACTCCTATATGTCGACAAGATTGATAGAGCTGCCTTTTCCAGATTACAGATCGATTTTTAAAAGTATGTCATATACAAAGCAGATAGAGCTTAATACTGATGATTTTAAGAAATCAATGAAAAAGGTTTTAACCGTGGCAAAGAGAAATATAGAAACAAAAAACGGAGCCCTTTTTGAATTCAAAGGAAACAAACTGGTTTCCACAGTTTCTTCAGGAACTGCCAAAACGGTTCAAAAGTTGGATACTATAAAAGATGGAGAGGACTTCAGGGCTTCACTAAATGTGAAGTTTATCTATGACTTTATAGGAAATATTCAAAAGAATAGCATCATAAAGGCCACCAACTCAAGTTCTATGTTTATTTTAGAAGAAACAGGCAACAGTAGTTATACATATGTACTCATGCCATTGGCCTTAAGGGATTAGTGGTAAAAAAGCGAAGTTTCAGGAGCTATCTGTAGAGTTATCAAGTGATTTAAATTAAGTATGCTGTTTAAAAAAAATTAAAATAAATATTTTAAAAATAACTTTTGAAATTATACTGGTAAATTTTAAAAAGTTTTTCTCTTATACATAAAAATCTATTTTAGCACACAAATTTATTTTGAGCTAAGTTTAAATATTTATGGGTTTTTCAGAGTGGAGGTTTAAAAAGTTCGTATTTAAAAAATAATTCTTGAAGGTATAATAACTTTAATTTTTATATAAAAAAGTTGTAGAACGAGTAAGTTGAGACCTCTAGTCTGAAAATTTTGCATGGGGCTCTTGGTGATATTTATGCCGATACAATTTTATCATTAGGAGTGTTATCTGCCTTAACTGTTCTTAAAATACGCTTCTAGATATTTATTTTATCCAAAATTTAATAAAAAATTTAAATTAATGAATAAAAGGCCTTCAATATTGAGGAAAAATCACCAGCAATTGGAAAATCTTTTTAAAAAATATCTTTTTGAATTTTTAAAAAAAAGTTATAATGTAATTGTAATTTGTTTATTCTACGATTATCAGGAGGTACTTATGAGACAAAGAATGATTAAGTTTATAGTTCTTTTAAGTTTGTTGATGTCCTCTACTTCTTATGCCCTTACTCCTAACAACTTTGTTTTAAAAGACCTGTATGCTAAAATTAACCTAAAAGAAAAGGTTAGTTTTGAGATTTTTAAAAATGCTATGGCTGGATACAAAAAAATAAATGAGAAAAAAAATTCCAGTATTTTGACTATTATTGATTACACAAAACCATCTACTGAACAGAGATTCTTTGTATTGGATATTGAAAATAAAAAGTTACTTTACGAAACATATGTAGCTCATGGGACAAAAACAGGTGATATTTTTGCTGAAAAATTTTCTAATAGGGTTAATTCTCACCAAAGTTCAGTAGGATTTTTTCTCACAGATGAGACCTATGTAGGACGCAAGGGTTATTCTTTGAGGTTAGAAGGGCTTGAAGAGGGGATAAATGATAACGCTAGAAAAAGAGCGATTGTCATACATGCGGCAGACTATGCCAACCCAGATTTTATAAAAACTAGCGGGAGATTGGGAAGAAGCTGGGGGTGTCCTGCACTTCCGGAAAAACTTTCACCAGAGATTATAGATACAATAAAAAATGGAAGTGTCTTATTTGTAAATGGTAATGACTCAAATTATGCAAAGAAAAGTAAGTTTATCTAAATTATTATAGTTTAAAAATTAAACAAAGAATACCCATAAATAGTTAGATTATTTGAACTTCACTATTTATGGGTAATTTTATTTTTTGAATTTTTAATACTCTTTGTTTTATTAAAAATTAATCAGGATTCTTAACATATTCAGTAAGTTCTTTTACAAATTCCATTGTTTTGCTGTTTTTGTCATAAATTGGGTTGAATTCTACGATATCCACAGAAGTTATAGTATAATTTTTAAATAAATATTTGAAACTATGAAATATATCATCAGGGACAAGGCCACCTCTAACAGGAAGACTAACACCTGGGGCGTACTCAGGATTGATAACATCGATATCGAAACTTATATGTAGGTTATCTACATCTAAATACTCTCTGATCTCATCTAAAACTATATCAATTCCTCTCTGAGCGATCTCATCATAAAATACAACCTTTACTCCACTTTTATTTATGATCTCTCTTTCCTGCTCATCAAGATCCCTTACACCAAATAATACAACATTTTCACTTTTTATTTTAGGACCGTCAAAAAAACAGTTGCAGAGATCTTTATCCCCCAGTCCCTGTAAAAGTGCAAGAGGCATACCGTGAATATTTCCTGTAAGTGTGCTTTCTTGTGTGTTCATATCCCCGTGAGCATCCATCCAGATGACCCCTATATTTTTTTCTTTGGCTACTCCTGCTATAGTCCCTATGGCTATAGAATGATCTCCACCTATTGTAATGGGCCTATAACCGTCTTTTACAGCCATATTTACAGTGTGAGCGATTCTTTCACAAGTATCAAGAATCGTGTTTTTATATCTAAGATTTTGAACAGAAAAATCTTCCTTTTGTCTCTCGATTTCGATAACTTCCATTTCATCAAACACATCTGGATAGTTGTCCCAGAGAGCTTCCAATCCAAATTCAATTCCTGTTTTGTTTGCCCCTAGGTTCATAGGAACACCAAATAACTGGTTTTTCATTTTTTCTGTGTAGATATATACTGCATCTTCTTCCTCAATTACATTAATATATTGGAGTTCGTGGTCATCCATTCCCTGTATATGCAGTTGGGCCTCTTTAAGTTCTTTTATGTGTTCTATAATATCTTCGGTTATTCTTTCACCAGGACAGATAATAGGTATTCCAGGGGGATAAGCCATTATGAGCTCTCCACAGATTTTACCTTCACTTTCAGCAAAAAGAATTTTATTCTTTACACTGTTAAAGGCCTCTCTTGGTATAAGTACAGGTTCAGGAATAGCAGGCATTTTTAGGGATTTTCTATTAATCTCATCCTTACCGAAGAATCTTTCACTTATATCTCTCAGTGCATCACTAAGTTTGCCGATACTTTCTTCAGAGTCACCTAGGGTGATTATAGCCAAAACATTATAGTAGTCTGACAGTTCAACTTGTATATTATATTCGTCCACAAGGAGAGTTTCCAGCTGAAAACCTGTCAAACCAAGGTCTCTAGCCGTTATTGTCACCTTTGTGGGATCAAAGGCATAGATACCCTCTCTTCCCACTATCTCTATTCCAAAGGAGGATACTCCAGGGATTTTATTAACTTCACTTCTGAGTTTATGAGCAAGAGCAATGGTTCTAGTCAGAAGCTCTCTTCCCTCAGTTGCGATCTGTCTTCTTGCACAGTCAAGAGATGCCATCAGGATATATGAAGGAGAAGTTGTGTGTAACAGACTTAATATCTGCTGTACCCTGTTATGATCAACTCTATCAGAATTTATATGTAAAAGAGACATCTGAGTGAGAGCACCGATTATTTTATGAGTACTCTGGGCACAAATATCTGCTCCTGCATCTACTGCGGAGATAGGAAGGTCTTCGTGAAAGTGAAGGTGTGGTCCGTGAGCCTCATCAACAACTAGTGGTATATCGTAGCTGTGTGCAATGTCAGCAATTCTCTTGATGTCAGTTGCAACACCGTAGTATGTAGGATTTATTATAAGGACAGCTTTTATATCAGAATGCTGTTTTAGCATATTTTCAACTGTTTCAGGTTTTACACCGTGTGCAATTCCCAAGTCATCATCAATCTCAGGGTTCATATATATAGGTTCTGCACCACTTAGAATTATTGCTGCAGTTACAGATTTATGAACATTTCTTGGAACAAGAATTTTTTCTCCTGATTTTACAACTGACATTATCATTGCCTGAATGGCACCAGATGTACCATTGACTGCAAAAAAACTTTTTTTTACTCCGTAAGCATCGGCAGCAAGCTCTTGAGCCTCTTTTATGCAGCTTTTTGGCTGATGCAGTCCGTCTACCATTTTAAAAATAGTAACGTCTATGGAAAAAGCATTTTTGCCTATGAAGTCATAAAACTCCTTATCCATTCCTGCACCTCTTTTGTGACCCGGTACGTGAAAGGGGACGATTCCTCTCTCTGCATATACATCTTTCAATGTTGAAAACAGCGGGGTCATGTTTTGATTTAACTTAGTCATATCTCCTCCTTTTTTATCATCCTGCGAGATGATATTTTTTTCTAAAATTTATAAATGAATTTAAATAAAACTGTCTATAATATTTATTTACAACTGATATTAAAGTTATCTTTTAAAAAAGAATTATTATAGCTTTCTTTTAGATGGACGAGACATTCTATTCTTTTTCTTTGCAATAGTCAAATAGTATTTTTAAAATATTTTTTTTAAGATTAGCAGTGAAAAAAATATTGATATGTATCCTAGATAAAAAGCCGGTAAAAATAGAGCTTTGAGGAGAAAAATTAGTTTTTTTTATTGTAAAATCAAGTGTAGTTTTAGAGTTTTTTATCAAAAGAAATTATAGAAATTACCATTGAAAATTAAAGTAGCAACATAATAAAAGTCTGTTAAAAATCATTTAATGATTATTTAACAGACCTTTATGAAATTTAAATAAATTATCACAGTAATTTCAATTTTTTTTGGTTTTACTTTTATTTTAGAGTATATTTTTATACCATATATTCATACTTTCAACATTTCCGAATATGTTGGTGTTGTTGGTTAGTGTTCCTGTGTACTCATAGCCATTTCTTGCAAAGGCTTTATTCATTCCTTGAGACTTTGCACGGGCGATGGTGTAAAGTATTCTGAAATTTCTTTTCTTTAATTCTACCTCCATTGCTTTTAACAATAAACTTGCAAGTCCTATCTTTCTATATTCTGTATCGGTGGCAAAATCGGTCATTTCCGAAGTCATATTTTCCCTATCTGTTTCTGAAGATGATAGGGCTACGAGCTTATCACCGTCCCAGACACCAAAATAGAAAACGTTTTCTTTCATTGTTTCTGCGATGTAGCTTTCATCGTGTATAGGGAAAGGATAAGTTTCAAAGACTTTTTCATATAGAGATGTCATCTCCTCAATGTCACTTTCGCCACACACACGGATTTTAAATTTATCCGCTAACTTTCTGAGGTTGAATGCATCGGCATTTTTTGAATTATAGAGTACATTTTGGATTATCTCCTCATGAGACTCAACTTTTCTGTTTTCGTTTAGATATTTTGACATAAAATATAGGTTTTCACCATTATTAAAGAAACCTGGAATGTGTGCTTCTCTTATATAGTCATTTTCTAGAAAATAACCATAAGAAGTTGTAGGAACCTTAGCGATGATTTTGCCATATCTATTTTTGTAGGCAAGATCATAAAGACTAGTGAATATGTGAGGAATATCGGTAGTGTCTAACTTCATAAGGTATACTCTGTTATTATTTTTTCCGTGATGGACAATTGATTTTGAAATCTTTTCTATTTTATCCTCATCCTCTGTCTCTTCCCCTTCTCTTCTTTCTATTCTTTGGTTGTTGTCAGGTGTAAGAGAGATATCATCGTTGGTGTCTGATAAAAGTTTGGTTATTCCCACACTGTTATAATCTACAACCCCGTCAAGATTTAAATGGAGATTACAGTTGTCACAGTCATCATCACAAAGCTGAGTTTTATAATTATCCGGTTCTCTATAAGTGGTAATGACGCCCTCATAATTACGGAGTATTACTTTGTTTTGGGACCAAGATATAAGGTAACTTGGCATTACCGGTATCTTACCACCGCCACCAGGTGCATCTATAACATATCTAGGAATGGCAAAACCACTTGTATGCCCAATTAAACTTTCTATTATTTCTATCCCTTTTCCCACTGGAGTTCTAAAGTGGCTGAGACCTTCTGAAAGGTCACATTGATAAAGGTAGTATGGACGAATTCTGTTTGAAACAAGGTTATGAACCAGTTTTTTCATGATCTTAGGGCAGTCATTGACCCTAGCTAATAAGACAGATTGGTTACCTAAAGGTATACCTGCATCAGCTAGTTTGATAACTGATTTTTTAGATTCTTCTGTAAACTCTTTAGGATGGTTGAAATGAGTATTGATCCATATAGGATGGTGCTTCTTCAATACGTTGATTAAATCATCAGTTATCCTCTGAGGCAGAACAACCGGAGTTCTTGTACCGATTCTGATAACTTCTACATGAGGTATCTCTTTTAACTCTGATAAGATCCAGTCTAAATAGTCGTCACTCAATAAAAAAGGATCTCCCCCTGATAATAATACGTCACGTATCTCACTGTGACTTTTGATATATTCTATACCCTTCATAATGGTATCTTTGTCTGGGATATTGTCCATATCTCCTACTTTTCTCTTTCTGGTACAGTGTCTGCAATACATGGAGCAGACATTACTTACAAGGAGTAAAACCCTATCTGGATACCTGTGTGTTATACCTGGTACCGGACTGTCATGGTCCTCGTGAAGTGGATCACTCATATCGCAATTTGTTAAATTTAATTCTTCAATATCGGGCACAGCCTGTTTATAGACAGGATCATTTTTATAGTCGTCAATATCTATAAGTGAAAGATAATATGGTGTTGCCGCAAATGGGAATTGTTCAATGGTTTTTTTCATGGACTTTTTCTCTTTATCGTCCAACTCGATGTTGAATACAGATTCTAAAGTTTTGATATCCTTAATAGAATGTTTTAACTGCCATTTCCAATCATACCACTGTGAAATACTTGCTTCACCGTCTAATTTTTTTACTATTTCCTCTTTGTTATTTTTTTTATACATAAAAATTTAACACCCCCAGAGTTATTATAACACACAATTCAATTGTAAACAAATATTTAAAAAGAATTGTGAATTACTTTTTTCAAATTACAAAAACACACTTTTCTTTTTTGTGCCTTTTTATAATGTAGATTTTGTAAAAAAATAAAAATTTTTATTTTTAAAAAAAGATTAATCGTAAAAGGTGGATTTATTTTTTATTGTTGGGAATTTTAGGATTAGATATTGAATTTATCCGAAAACCTATGTTACTTTCTTTGCTTGCCCAAAGAAAGTAACCAAAGAAAAGGCACCCCTAAAAAATACCTAAAATCACTTCTGAACTAACTTTCTATTGAAATATAGTCGCTAAACCTCCTTATTTCAATGAAAGTGGATTTCACAAGATGATTTCTTAACGGCATTTTTTAAAGGGGAAAGTAGTCTGAAAATTAAAAGATTTTTATTTTCACTCTGTGAAACTCCCTCTTTTTCTCTGCGTCCTCTGTGGCCAAAAGATTTTATCCTTATTCGTGTTAATTTCCCTATCTTTTATTAGTGTCCATTCGTGACAAAATCTTTTGACTCTGATATCCAGATAAATTCAGTAATTTATTGGGATTTATTTTGAGTAGCAACTAGAATAAATTAAAAAAAATATGAAAATACTAATAATTTTTTGAAATTTGAAGGGAGAACAGGTTTTTTTATTCAAAATAATGTAAAAATTAGTTGATATTTCCTGGTGAATGAAAAGGGAAACAATTGATAAAATTATGGATGTTTTTTTTATAATGCTTGACAAATCGGAGCTAATGAAGTAGTTTATATACAAATTTAAAATTAGTGTTTAAGTTATTTTAATATTATTTAATTCATATATTTTGAAGAAGGGGGAGAAAATATGAGTCAATTTACATCAAAACATTCCCAGGGGAAATATCTGTCAGACGGGGTTTTCGGGGTTGCAAAAGAAGCAAGAGAAAGAAAGGCTGAGATAGGGAACGATGAGGTCATCGATTCAACCCTTGGGGTCTTTTTCACTGAAAATGAGGAGTTGGGTACTCTGGCAACTTTCTTTGAAAAATACAATGAACTTGATTCTCTAAAAAAAGCTAAGTATTCAGAAGCTATCATAGGAAACAAGAAATATCTGGATGCCGTTGAAAACTGGGTTTTAGATGATGTGAAAAGGGACTTTTATGTGAGAAGTGTTGCTACTGCAGGCGGTACAGGAGCCCTTAGCAATACCATGTGGAACCATCTAGATGCAGGGCAGGCAATTGTTTTTCCAAGTATAGCCTGGGGATCATACAAGGTGATGGCTAAAGAGTATTCGTTAGAAATGCTGGAGTATGAACTTTTTGATGAAAATGACACCTTCAATATAAAGTCCTTCTTAGATAATTGCAGGGAAGCTGTGGATAAACACGGGAAAGTGGTGGCGATAATAAACGATCCGTGCCATAACCCCACTGGATATACAATGAGTGATGTAGAGTGGAAAGAAGTTATAGAGGGTCTCAATAACATATCTGAAAAGGGTCCTGTTATACTTATAAATGATATAGCTTATATGGACTTCTCTTTCAAGGGACTAAAAGAGTCTAGACAGTATATGAACACATTTAACAATATATCTGACAATGTAATGGTGATAATAGCCTTCTCAATGTCTAAAAGTTTTACAAGTTATGGATTCAGAGTGGGAGCGCAGATAGCTCTTGCTAAAAAAGAGGAAACTGTAGAAGAGTTTAAGAAAATAACTGAATTTTCATGCAGATCAAGATGGTCTAATATCCCAAATGGCGGAATGGAAATATTTTCTGATATAATGGGTGATGCCGACCTTCTAAAAAAATCAAATGAAGAGAGAGCTGAATTTGTAGATATGCTAGCCGCAAGAGGAAATATATTTAGGTCTGAAGCCAGAGAATGCGGTCTACCTATATACCCATATAAAGAGGGATTTTTTGTAACTGTAAGACTCAGCAAAGAGGACACTTTGGATCTTCAAGAGGCTCTTAAAAAGAAAAATATTTTCACGGTAGCTGTAGGGGGAGGGATAAGAATAGCTCTCTGCGGTCTAACACAGAAAAAAGTGAAGGGACTTGCCTTCACCATAAAAGAAACATTAGATGAATTGAAAAAAGGATAATATGTGAATGTATAGAGGCTCTGGGAAATGTTCTCAGAGCCTTTTTTAAAACTTAAAATATTGTTTAAATATCCAATAAAGTTGAGGTGTTTAGCTTTATAAAATCAAAAAAATTCTTGACAAATAAGTCAATTTGCTGTAAATTAATTCTAATAAGCGAGCTGGAATTGGTGAAAGCCGGCATTTTTTTTAAGTTTAGTGATTTAAAACAGAATAACTATTTTTAGAGAACTTTAAATATATTTATATGAACCTTTTCGTGCTCAGCATGACTGGCAGTAGTATATATGTTTTACAGGGATTTAAAATCATTTGAGCTTATTTTATTTTTAAGCTGTGATTTTAAGTGCCTGTATTTTTTTTACCGATTCATAGGATTTATGAAGGTAAAGGGCAGTTTCACTGGTAAACTAATAATAGTTATGGGGAAACAAAAATTTAGATATTTGATATACAGGGGGGATAATATGTCTAGAAAGTTTAAAAGAGTTTTAGTTGCAAATAGGGGTGAAATTGCAATAAGAATAATAAGGGCGTGTAAGGAGCTGGGCATAAGGGCTGTGGCTATATATTCTGAAGAGGACAAAACTTCTCTTTTCAGAATGAAAGCAGATGAGGCCTATATGATAGGTAAGAACAAGGGTCCTATCGATGCCTATCTTTCCATAGATGAAATAATCAGGCTTGCCAAGAAAAAGGGAGTGGATGCGATACATCCTGGATACGGCTTTCTTTCTGAAAATCCTGAATTTGCAAGAAAATGTGAGGAGGCTGGGATAGAATTCATAGGTCCTACAGCTGAGATGATGGATAGTCTAGGGGATAAAATAAAGTCTAAAATAGTGGCATCTAAAGTGGGAGTTCCTACTATTCCAGGAGTGGATAAGCCTATAAAGTCAGAAGAGGATCTACTTTCTTTTTCAGAAACATGTGGTTATCCTATAATGCTAAAAGCTGCCGCCGGTGGTGGTGGCCGTGGGATGCGTATAGTGAGAAATCATTCTGAGTTAATTGACTCTTACAGAAGTGCAAAAAATGAAGCCATGAAAGCCTTCGGAATAGATGATATATTTGTGGAAAAGTATGTGGAGGAGCCAAAGCATATAGAGGTTCAGATATTAGGAGATAAATTTGGAAATATAGTGCATCTCTATGAAAGAGACTGCTCTGTACAAAGAAGACACCAAAAAGTTGTGGAGATAACGCCAGCACTTACTCTTTCAGATGAAAAAAGAAAAATCATATGTGAAGATGCAATTAAAATAGCCAAATCCGTTAATTACAGAAATGCAGGTACACTGGAGTTTTTGGTGGACAAAGATGAAAATCACTACTTCATCGAGATGAATCCTAGAGTGCAGGTAGAGCATACTATCAGTGAGATGGTAACAGGGATAGACATTGTACAGAGTCAGATATTGGTGGCCGAGGGTTACAGTCTAGAATCTGAGAAGATAGGAATACCGTCACAGGATAGTATAGAGGCCAAGGGCTACTCTATCCAGTGTAGAATTACTACAGAAGACCCAGTAAATAACTTTGCACCGGATACAGGAAAGATAGATGTGTACAGGACAGGTTCCGGTTTTGGAATACGTCTCGACGGAGGAAATGGATATTCAGGAGCGGTAATTAGCCCGTATTATGACAGTCTTTTGGTAAAAATAATCTCTCATGGAAGGACTTTTGAGGACGCTAGAAGAAAAGTACTGCGTTCTATAAAAGAGACAAAAGTTACTGGAGTAAAAACAAATGTTGCTTTCCTTATAAATGTTCTAAACCATCCTGTATTTGCAAAGGGAGAGTGTAACACGAGTTTCATTGGAAAACATAGTGAATTATTTGAAAATTCCGTAAAACATGACTTTGAAGGAAATGTGATAAAGTTCATAGCAGAAAAGGTAGTAAATGAAACTCATGGTGCAGAAAAAGACTTTGATGTTCCTGTAGTTCCGGGAGCTAAAAAACCTGAAACTCTCTATGGAACTAAGCAGATTCTGGAAGAAAAAGGACCTCAGGGAGTGGTGGAGTGGATCAAGGCTCAGAATAAACTCCTTCTGACAGATACCACTATGAGAGACGCACATCAGTCTCTAATGGCTACACGTGTGAGAACAACAGATATGACAAAAATAGCAAAGGATACTTCTATCCTGGCTAAAGATCTATTTTCATTAGGATGCTGGGGAGGAGCTACATTTGACGTATCCTATAGATTCCTGAAGGAATCTCCTTGGGAGAGACTGAGAGAGATAAGAAAGAGAGTTCCTAATGTGCTTCTTCAGATGCTCATCAGAGGTTCTAATGCTGTGGGTTATAAGAATTATCCTGATAATGTAATCAAAGAATTCATAAAGCAGGCTTCTGATAATGGAGTGGATGTTTTTAGAATCTTTGATTCGCTGAATTGGGTAAAGGGTATGGAGCTTTCTATTCAGGAAGTAATAAAAAACGGAAAAATTGCTGAGGCATGTATATGTTACACAGGAGATATACTTGACAGTAAAAAAAGCAAGTATACACTTCAGTACTATATAGATAAGGCAAAGGAGATAGAAAAAACAGGGGCACACATTTTAGGAATAAAAGATATGTCGGCTCTTTTGAAACCTTATGCAGCCTTTAAACTTGTAAAGGCTCTGAAAGAAAATATATCTATACCAATACATCTACATACTCATGATACTACAGGAAACGGAGTGGCTACCTGTCTCATGGCGGCAGAAGCCGGGGTGGATATAGTGGATACAGCCTTTGATGCCATGTCAGGACTTACAAGTCAGCCGTCTCTAAACTCTATAGTTGCAGCCCTTGAGAATACAGAAAGGGATACTGGAATTAATCTTGAAGATGTTCAAAAGATATCTGACTATTGGAATGCAGTAAGGCCTGTTTATGCCAAGTTTGAGTCTGGTCTTAAGTCTGGTTCTACGGAAATATATAAGTATGAAATACCAGGAGGACAGTATTCAAACTTAAAGCCCCAGATAGAAAGTTTTGGACTCGGGCACAGATTCAATGAAATAAAAGAGATGTACGGGAAAGTAAATACTATGCTTGGAGATATTGTAAAGGTAACTCCGTCTTCGAAGATGGTTGGAGACCTTGGTATATTCATGGTCAAGAATGATCTGACTCCTGAGAATTTCCTGGAAAAAGGTAAGGATATGGCATTCCCAGATTCAGTGGTGGCATATTTTAAAGGAATGATGGGACAGCCTGATGGAGGGTTCCCTGAAGATATTCAAAAGATTGTTTTGAAGGGTGAAAAAGCTATAACGTGCAGACCTGGAGAGCTTCTTCCACCTGAGGACTTTGATGCAATCATGAAAAATCTAAGTGTTAAACACGGAATAAATGCAACCATGGAAGACGCAATAAGTTATGCACTTTACCCTGACGTTTTTGAAGCATATTTAGAGTATTTGAAGGAGTATGGAGACTTTAGCTCTATAGGCAGTGACATCTACTTCCACGGACTTGCAGAGGGTGAGACGTGTGAAGTTAAAATTGGAGAGGGGGAAGCTCTTGTGATAACTCTTCTTCAAATTTCTAAAGTGGATTCAGAAGGATACAGAACTGTAACCTTTGAACTCAATGGAAACAGAACTGAGGTAAGGGTGAAAGATAAATCTCAGAAGGTGTTCTCAGTAGAAGATTCAGAGGTAAAAATGGCTGACTCTGGAAATGAGAGACATATAGGGTCAAGCATTCCTGGAACTGTTACAAAAGTCCTGGTAAAAGAGGGAGAGGAAGTGACAGAAAATCAGGTTGTTGTTATAATAGAGGCTATGAAGATGGAAACAAATATAACTGCAAAAAGTGCAGGAGTTATAAAAAAAATCTATGCAAAAGAAGGCCAGGGGGTAAAAGCGGGACAATTGCTTATCAAGATGGCCGAATAAAAGAGAGAGGGCCAAACCGAAAGTTTTGGCTCTTTGTTTTTTTAATCTTTGTGTTTTGAGAGTTTTTAGTCTCTGTAAAAGTTTGGTTTGTATTTAAGGAATATTTAAAGTATAACAAATATATGAAGAGGTGTAAGGTGATCATAGAACAGATTTTAAATATTTACATTGACACACAAAATAAAATGATGTAAGATAAAAGTACGGAATCGAACTAAAAATGTAGGAGGGTGCATATGAAATTCAGAGCAGTTAGAATATTTGAGGAAAATGGAGAATTTATAAAGAAAATAGTTGAAAGAAGTATAGAGGATCTTCCAGAGGGAGATGTAGTAATCAAGGTGAAATACACCTCACTAAATTATAAAGATGCTCTATCTTGTATAGGTAACAGAGGAGTGACGAGAAATTATCCACATACTCCGGGAATAGACGCTGCAGGAGTGGTAACAGATTCTAAGACTCCTGATTTCAAAGTTGGTGATGAAGTAATACTTACTGGATTTGACCTTGGTATGAATACCGACGGAGGTTTTGGAGAATATATAAGAGTTCCTAAGGAATGGGTCATAAAAAGACCTGCAAACCTTTCTTTAAAAGAGGCCATGATCTACGGAACGGCAGGATTTACTGCTGGACTTTCAGTTTATGAGCTGATGAAAGATGTGAAACCTGAAGATGGGAAAATCCTTGTAAGCGGAGGAACTGGTGGAGTGGGAAGTCATGCAGTGAGATTCCTCTCAAAAATGGGATATCATGTAACAGCAGTTATTAATGGCGATCAAGAGAAAAAACTGGCAACGGAGCTTGGGGCTGAAGAGACTGTAAACAGAGAAGTATTAGATGATAAAAGTGGGAAAGCACTTCTAAAGCAAAGCTGGGCAGGAGTTGTGGACACCGTGGGCGGAAACCCTCTTTCAACTGCTATAAGATCAGCAAGCTACGGAGGAGTAGTCACTACCTGCGGAAATGTGGCAGGAGGAGAACTGCCAGCTTCAACAGTATATCCCTTTATACTCAGGGGAGTAAAGTTAATCGGAATTGATTCTGTGCAGTGCCCTAAAGAAAAAAGGGAAAAAATATGGAATCTTATATCTAAAGAGTGGAAGGGATCTAATCTTGAGTCGGGAATAAAAGAGGTGGACATAGATGGTATTTTCGATGAAGTGGAAAATATGCTAAATGGTAGACTCATAGGCAGGGTAATAATACAACACAGGGGCTAGAAGACTTAGTTTAAATTGATATTGGTGAAAATGTGAGAGGTCTTAGGACCTCTTTTGTTATTTAAAGGAAATCAAAATTGATTGCGAATTATTTTCTTGAGATTAAAATATAATGTTTTTTATAGTGGGTAGTATACTATTAATAGTAGTATTACGATACATAAAATTATATTAAGTAGCTTAAGATGCTACTGGAAATAATTGCTGATAAATTACTGAATTTATAAGAATATCAGAATCAAAAGATTTTGTCACGAATGGACACTAATAAAAGATAGGGAAATTAACACGAATAATAAAAAAACCTTTTGGTCACAGAGAAAAGAAGAGAGTATCACGGAGGAGAGCGATATTAAAGTCAAAAGATTTTATCACGAATGAACACCAATAAAAGATAGGGAAATTAACACGAATAATAACAAAATCTTTTGGTCACAGAAGACACAGAGACAGGAGAAGAGTTTCATAGAGAAGATTTTTTGAATTTTCAAGTCGCAGGGCTTATACAGGAAAGAGCCTGTACTCAGCCGTCCTACAGAATAAGTTAAGGGAGTTCAAGGAGCGTCAGCGACTATGAAACACCTTATCCAGTGGATGAGCAGGGGACCGAGGACTGTAGCTCACAAAGGCGTTAAAAGAAACATCTACTCACTAGACGTTTGAAAATTCTTGAACTTTTGGTTACTTTTCTTTCAAGAGAAAAGTAACGAATCCTTATAAATTCAATAGTTTAATTTTAAATAAAGTCAGCAACTTTGGTTAAATACAAAATATGTGAAAGGGGTTAATTTTATGTACCTAAAAAAAATCGATATAAAAAACTGGAAGTCAATAGAGGATGAAAGTATAGAACTAGAGAATCTCATGCTGTTAATAGGGGGAGCAAATCACGGGAAATCTAGTATTTTTTCAGCAATACTGTTTTTTCTAGGAGAGCGAAACTACCGAAAAAAAGATAAGAGAAAATATGGGGATACGGTAGAAATAGAGGGGGAATTTCAGATAGTGTCCCTTGAAAAGCTGAAGAAACTGAAACCTTATTTGGATAAAAATGATGAGCTTGTCTTGAGAATAACAGGTGGGGACGACGGATTCACCTATAAGGTAGTCAAAGAGTACAAGAGTATGGAGATAAAATGGAATGATTACCGAGATATCATAAAAAATATAGAGGTTGTTTTTATTCCCTCAGTGGCAGCAACGTCAAAAGAACTTACTGATTTTTTCTATAAAAAACTTCTCACAGTCCTTGATAATGAAGGTGCCTGTGACAAGGTAATTATCGAAGAAATAAAGACTGTCTATTCTGTCTTGCAGCAGGATTATGCAAGTAGGGGCCTTCAGAGAAATGTAATATTTAACATTGCCAGGATTCTTTCTAGGGAATCTAGGAAGAAAAAAAGAAGTATACTGGGCAGCACCTTGATTTTATATGAAGAACCGGAACTTTATCTACACCCCCAGGCAGAGAGGGAACTTTACAACACACTGGTACATCTTTCTAAATTTGGGACCCAGATATATGTATGCACCCACTCTAGCAACTTTGTAGGCTTGAAGCAGTACAGATCCATATGTATAGTAAGGCGGGATGAAAGAGGAACCAAGGTATTTCAAAATAGAAAAAGACTTTTTTCCAGAGATGAGGTTAAAAGATTTAACATGAACTACTGGATAAATCCAGACAGAAGTGAACTTTTTTTTGCCAAAAAGGTTATCCTTGTGGAGGGACAGACAGATAAGATACTTCTTCCCTATCTCGCAGAATGTATAGGGGTCTATAAATATGAATATTCTATAATAGAGTGCGGTAGTAAAAGCACTATACCTCAGTTTATACGTCTCTTAAATGGGTTTAAAATACCATACACAGCTGTATATGATAAGGATAACCATAAATGGAGAACTGAATATGACAAAGAAAACGCAGAATTTAAAAATAAGGGGATTCAGAGGAGTATAAATTATTCCATAGGAAGTTACGTGGAGTTTGAAAATGATATAGAGGAAGAGATAGACAGCAGTGCCAGAGAGAGGAAAAACTATAGGCACAAACCCTTTATGGCGCTAAAAAGGGTTATGGCAAAAGATTATGTCATACCTTATCAACTTAGAATTAAAGTGGAAAAAATATTTAAATAAAAGCCTGAAAGATAAATCCATTGAAAAAGCTCTTTTAATGGATTTATCTAGAAATTATTCTTGTGACAATTTTTTTTCTGTGAATATCTTTTATAATTTTTAGAAAGGATGTAACAAATACTATCCCCATGGCTAGGGAACATGATATAAGGAAGGTCTCTATGCCTTTTGAAAATGCCGCCAGGGGTTTTTCTTTTATAATGTTATACATCGTATAGTATATACCTCCTCCTGGAACAAGGGGAATCAGCCCGCAGATGAGAATTGTGGTAACTGGGGTCTCAAGATACCTTGCAAAAATCTCAGAGAAGAGAGTCAGGGCTATTGAGGACAAAAAATATGAAAAGGATATGGAGTATCCAGCATTTATGCATAAAAGATAGGTGAGCCAGCTTATTCCACCACCTATAGAGGTGAAAAAAAGTTTTTTTCCTCTGATATTGAAAATTATTGCAAAACAAAATGTGGCAAGTAAAGAAAATAAAACCTGCTTTATCATAAAATAAACCTCCAAAATTTATAACATTAATGTAAGAACGGCTCCTGTTCCTATAGCTAAAGAGGTGGCTATAAGCAGAGCCTCTACACCACGGGCCATTCCGGCCATAAAATCTCCTGCAATAATGTCCCTGACAGCGTTTGTAAGGGCTAATCCTGGAACTAAAAGCATGAGTGAGCCGATAATTATCTTGTCTAAATTATCTGCGACTTCAATTTTTACAAAGAAAACTCCTATTACTGCACATATTGCACCACCGACACTATTGATGATAAAATAATTTATTTCCAATTTGTTGGATATACGGATGAAAATATTTAAAGCTCCCCCTATAATCATTGCAACAATGAAATCCCTGTAGGAGCCCCCGAAAATAACTGAGAAAGATGCTGCACAAAAGGCATAGGCCAAGAAATTCAGGTGCATAGGGTAAGGTTTTTTAATTTCAATGGATTTTAGTGATCTCATAAATTCTTCAGGAGTCTGCTTGTAAGCTTCATTGGCTAATAGGTTTACTCGGTGTATTTTGTCGAGATTGGTGCCCCGTTTTGAGATCCTAACTATTATGGAAGATATGTTACCATCCTGGTCCTCTAGCGAGGCCATTATTCCTGTGAGAGTGGCAAAGCAGTCGGCAGAATAACCGTACATTTCACATATTTTGCATACGGTATTTTCCACCCTGTAAGTTTCTCCACCGTTTTCGAGGATTATTTTTCCTGCGTGGGTGGAGAGTTTTAATATTTTATCTGTAATCATCTGCCATCTCCTAATAAAAAAGTTTTTAGCAAATAAAGTATAAGTAATTAATCTAAATATTTCAACAGTTTTTATAATATCTTTGTGCAAACAATAAAAATAACTAAAGTATAGAGGTGACCGATAAATTGGACAATAATTTGTAAATGAGATATAATGTCCTATAATAAAATTATGGAGTTGGTGATTTATGCTTCAGCTATTCAATCATCTTTTAAATAATATAGGTTATACAATTACAATAGCATTTTTTCTTTCAAGACTAAAGGCTTTCAGAAAAATAATTGAAAAAGAAGCCTTTGAAGCCAGGGATAAGCTGATACTGTCACTGGTATTTTCTACCATGGCTATATTAGGGACCTATGTAGGGGTAGACTACAACGGTGCCATAGCAAACACAAGAAATATAGGGGTAGTTGTAGGAGGAATATTAGGAGGCCCGGTAGTTGGTATAACTGCAGGAATAATTGCTGGAATCCATAGGGTTCTCATTGATATAAATGGTATAACAGCTCTCCCATGTGGACTCGCTACTGTTATAGGTGGAATTCTGTCTGGGATGCTGTATAAGAATATAGGGGTGAACAACAGGAAAATTTACGGTTTTGTGACAGGAGTTATTGTGGAAAATATAAGTATGGCCTTTATACTTATAATGTCAAAGCCTTTTCATGTGGCCCAGGATATAGTAATGAATATATATGTTCCCATGGTTCTTGCAAATGCATTAGGGGTGTCTATTGTCATAGCGATAACAGAAAGTATACAGGAGGACAAGGAAAAAATGGCAGGAGAACAGTCGAAACTTGCCATGGAAATAGCCAATAAAACTCTTCCTTTTTTCAGGGAGCTTGACAACAATTCTCTGAAAAATGTGTGCCGTGTCATACAGGAATCCCTAGGTGCCAAGGTTGTAATAATAACAGATCAGAAATATATACTGGCGAATTATAGTGATGACCCCGAGTATCTTTTGACCCATAAAGAGATAATAAGTGAGTCTACAAAAGAGGTTCTTAGATCGGGGAAATTACTGGTTATTGAAAGTACAGACGATGAGACAAAATTTCACTGTGGTCTGAAAGATATTCATTCGGCAATTATAACACCTTTAAAAGAGGCTGAGAAAGTTGTGGGGACACTTAAAATATATTATGCAGAAAATAGTTCCCTGTCGTCTAGAAACAGATATCTAGCAGAGGGACTCTCTCAGCTAATCTCGACTCAGCTGGAAATAAGCCGTCTAGAAAGACTAAAGGAGATGGCAGCAAAATCAGAACTTCGGGCTTTACAAACCCAAATAAATCCACATTTTCTTTTTAATGCGCTGCACACAGTGTCTTCTTTTGTGAGGATGGACCCCTCCAAAGCCAGAGAGATAATAATAGATCTTTCTACCTATCTGAGATTCAATATTGAAAGCGGTGACAAACCAGTGACCCTTGAAAGAGAACTTGAGCAGGTCAAGGCCTATGTGAACATAGAACGAGCCAGATTTAACGGGAAAATAAATGTTCATTATTTTATAGAGGAAGAGGTAAAAGGACGTATGATTCCCAGTCTTATAATACAGCCCCTTGTTGAAAATTCAATAAAACACGGGATTTTGAAAAGTACCCATACTGGGAATGTCTGGATCAGTGCTTACAGAGACGGAAAGGACCTCAGGGTTGAAATACAGGATGATGGGGCAGGGATAGATGAAAAAATAATAAAAAGAATAAATTCTGAAGACAAAAAACCCGAAAGAATTGGACTATATAATGTTCATAGCAGAATCAAGCTCCTGTATGGCAGGGGACTCTTGATAGAAAAGCTTGAAAAGGGTACAAGAATAAGCTTTCTTGTAAAATCTGGGGAGGAAATATGAAGTGTATAATACTAGATGATGAATATCCTTCAAGAGAGGAGTTAAAATATTTTATAGAAAATTTTAGCAGTTTAGAGGTTGTTCAGGAGTTTGAGGATCCTTTGGAGGTGCTCAAATACCTTCAGGAAAATAATGTGGATATTATATTTCTAGATATAAACATGCCAAATCTAGATGGAATGAGTCTCGGAAAACTTATTTCAAAATTCAACAAAAAGCCGGAGATGGTTTTTATCACTGCATATGATCACTATGCAGTGGACGCCTTTGATATACAGGCTTTTGATTATATTATGAAACCTTATTCAGAAGAAAGAATAGTCAACACTTTAAAAAGGCTTGAAAACAGACCTGGGATAAAATCCGATGAAAGTAAAGAATCTCAAATTCACTCAAAACTGACAATATGTAAGGGAGATAAAATGCAGGTTTTATCCTTAGATGAAGTATATTATTGTGAAGCCTGTGAAAGAGAGACAAAAATATTTACAGAAAAAGATATCTATATATCCAAACTGAAAATTTCAGATTTGGAAAGCAAGCTTCCCAAAGAGATGTTTTTTAGGTGTCACAGGTCCTATATAGTGAATATAGATAAAATATCAGAGATAATCCCATGGTTTAACAGTACTTACAATATTAAATTCAAGAGTCTCAAAGACGAGGTGCCTGTAAGTCGTGGTAAAGTAAAGGAGTTTAAAGATATTATGAATATAAAATAACTATTCCATAATTACAAAGAGGTGGGATGAAAATGAGCAGAGAAAAGATGAATCTCTTCCAGTTGTTGATATTTTGGGGTGTTTTGGTATGGAGTGGAATAAAACCCTATGACACTTTTACGTGGATGTTGGAGGTAGCTCCGGCAGTTATAGGTGCTATTATAATAGTGGCAACTTATAAAAAGTTTCCCCTGACACCACTAAGTTACTGGCTCGTTCTTATCCATGCTGTTATTTTAATAATAGGCGGACATTATACCTATGCAAGAGTACCTTTCTTTAACTGGCTTAAAGATGTGTTTGAATTAGAGAGGAATAATTATGACAAGCTAGGTCACTTCGTTCAGGGATTAACCCCTGCAATGATAGCTAGAGAAATTTTACTCAGAAAATCAGTGGTATTAAAAGGAAAGTGGCTTTTCTTTATTGTTATATCCATCTGTATGGCAATAAGTGCTTTTTATGAGCTCTTGGAATGGTGGGTTGCCCTTGCTACTGGGACTGGGTCTAATGAGTTCTTGGGAACTCAGGGATATATATGGGATACGCAGTCGGATATGTTTTACTGTCTTATAGGGGCCTTTTTATCACTGATTTTTTTCAGAAAGCTTCACGACAGGGAACTGGAAATTATAAATAATGAATCTAAGAGGGGGTAAATCTCCTCTTTTTTTTATTGGTTAAACTTTTTTAATTCCTTTTAAGTGTGTTTCGATAAATTTCTTGATTTAGGTAAATCTTTTCGAATAATTCCATTGGAGTTTTCATTTAAACCTCTCTGACCTGCTGAACCAGGAACGCTAAAATAGACCTCTGTCTCTCTTGAAGCCTCCATACCCTCTCATTTTAAAAATTCTTTTCCTCTGTCAAAAGTTCTTGTTTTTATACATTCATTTCCAATACCATCAAATCACTTGTTCATAGCATTTAAAACATTTTGGCTTTTTTTCCACATTTTGATTTATTATTTTTATATTGTTGATAGATTTCAATAGGTGTAAGCCCTTCTTTGAAAAGCTTGTAATAACGATAAGCTTTATCTTTACCTATCCCCATCATTTTAGAGCGTTGAAGGACATTTGTTTTGAACTTTTGATAAATTTGTATGGAAGCTAGTTGTTCTATGGTAATATGTTCTTGCAGTATATGTGATATCTCCTTTTAGGGGTTTTGTTTTGGTCAACAAATTATGTCGCATATACTATTTTTTTCTGTTTTAATTGTATGATTCAGGAAAAGAAAAACCTTCTTCAAGTAATACCTGAAGAAGGTTTAACACAAATTTTATTAAATTGAAAGCTTTGCTTGATAGATATGGAGTTCATTGCCTCTCTTTTTTTATTACGTAAATTTTTACTTTTCCAAATTAGTATTTATAAAAATAACTTCCCCCTATAAACTCTTTGAGAATAGAGTCATCTGGGACAAAGTCAGGCTCTATCTCTCTGAAATAATTTAAAAACTTAATGAGTCTCTGAGACTCCTCATAAAATATGCTTCCCGGCTGTACTTTCTTTAACTCACCGCGAGCATATTTTTTTAGTACCCCTAACTCGTAAATTAAGTTGGAGTCAAATATTGCATCAGCCTCTTCCTGGAACGGAAATATATTTTTTTCCTCACCACGTCTAACTGATTCCCACATATTTAGTGTCCCCTCTGCACTGGTACCTCTTGACAGGCTGTCCCTCACAATCCTTCTAAGTTTTCTGACTTCACTTGTTGGAATTCTGTTGTGATCATCAATATTGAGAGTGGTCAGGCAGCTTATATAAATTTTATATTTGTTTTGTTTTGGAATTTCCCATGTAAGTTCTTCATTTAGACCATGTATTCCCTCTACGAGAATAATCCCGTTTTTGGCTAATTTTACTTTCTTACCTACATTTTCTCTCTCACCGCTGAGGAAGTTATATTTTGGAACTTCTATCTCTTTTCCTTCCATAAGTTCTTTTAAACTCTTGTTTAAAAGTTTTATATCCAAGGCTTTTATTGATTCAAAATCTTTTTTACCATTTTCATCTAGAGGTAGAGATTCTCGCCCTATATAATAGTTGTCTAGGGAGATCACAACTGGTTTTAGTCCGTTTACCCTAAGGTGTATTGCAAGTCTTTGAGTAAAGGTGGTTTTACCAGATGATGAAGGTCCTGCTACAGTAACCAATTTTACATCTTCTTTTTTTGAGATTTCATCGGCAATAAATGAAAGTTTTTTATGATGGAGAGCTTCATTTACCATTATAAGCTCGGCTATCTCCTTATTGAGTATTTTTTCATTGAGAGCTCCCACATCTGAAACTTCCATTATCTGACCCCATTTTTCTGATTCATGAAATATTTTTGCAAGTTTTGGATGGTCAGTTTCCACATGAATTCTGTAAGGGTCATTTTGGAAGGGGTATTTTAGAATAAATCCTCCGTTATAGGGGGATAGATCAAAGAGGTTGAGATAACCAGTACTACTTAACATCCCATTGTGATAATAGTCATAAAAACCTTCCATTTCATAGACTCTTAGGTCTACCCAATCGCTGTATTCAATAAGTCTTCTCATATCTGGTCTGTTGTATATGCAGTGATGTTTTTGAATATCACCAACAGACATAATAACAGGTCGAATTGGAATATCCTCCCTTATAAGCTCGCCCATCCTGTTTTTTATAGCTAGGATATCTTCTGACCGTATTTTAGGATCCTTTAGGATTTCACCGTAGATTCCTTTATTTAGAGAGTGGTGTATTTTTACTTTTGCCTCTGGAAACAGGTCGTAAGTAGCCTTGATCAAAATGAATTTCAAAGTTGTATAGTAGTTTCTTTCGTTATAGTTTTCCATGGTGTTCTCCCTTCAAGTATTATTATTTCCTGTATCCTAGTATTTTTAATCCTTTTTTTATGCACTGTATATCTATAGGGAAGTTTGGACCTTTTTCCCCGTCTAGATCTGTGGAGATAGGTTCATTGCATTGCAGACGTAATCTGTCAGTTTTGAAGTGGATTACCCCTTTTGGATTTTCAAGGTGCTCTTTTTTTAAAAACTTAAAAAAGGATATGAGGGTTTCAGTCACTATTTCAGCTTTTACTATGACAACATCTAAAAGGCCGTCATCTAGTTGAGATTTATAAGCAATATCTATATTACCTGCACTTTTTCCGTTGAAAGCAAATATAATAAGAGAATGTCCCGTATATTTTAGTTCTTCAGATTCAACTGTTATCTGAAGTCTTTTGAAGTTTGGTATCTCTATAATACCACCGAAATAATATGCCAGTTTTCCCATTGTGTTCTTAAGGTTGGCATTTGTCTTTTGTGAGATATCTGTAAATAATCCAGTACTGGCTACATTTACAAAAAAACTATCATTGGCTTTTCCAAGGTCAATTAGTCTAACCTCGGAACTTAGGATCTGTTCGCAGGCTTCAGATATATCTTTTGGCATTCCCAGACAGGTTGCAAAATCATTTGCAGTACCAGTCGGTAGTATGGCAACAGGTAAGTCAATACCCATTTTCTTCATTATATTTATTACCTGATTTACGGTTCCATCTCCCCCTGCGATGATGATGTGATGGTATTCGCTATCAATATTTTTGAATGCATCCTCTATCTTAGCTTCAAAGCTTATTCTGAAAGCATCGATAGTATAACCTTTTTTCTGATAAACCTGAAAAACAGTGTCTAAATTTTTCACTATGTAATTTTCACCAGAATATGGGTTGTATATTAACTTTACCCTTTTCATATTTCCTCCTGAATCAAAAATTTTTAGATAAAAAGTATGACACAGCAACCTGTTAAGAGATTACTCTTATTCTTTTATTTTCCTTTATTAGACTGATTTAAAAGAGAGATTGGCATAAAATTATTTCAATAAAATTCAGAAAATAATGAAATTATTAATAACTCTACTTGTGTGAATTTAAACTGAAACCCTTAATATTTTTAAGAGTTTCGCTCTAACCTGGTGAACCAGAATCGCTAAAATAAACCTCTGTCTCTCTTGAAGTTTCCATACCCTTCCATTTTGAAAATTCTTTTCCTCTGTCAAAAGTTATTGGTTTTATACATTCCTTTCCACTACCATCAAACCACTTGTTCATAGCATTTAAAACATCTTGGCTT
This sequence comes from uncultured Ilyobacter sp., assembly GCF_963668515.1. Lineage (NCBI taxonomy): Bacteria > Fusobacteriati > Fusobacteriota > Fusobacteriia > Fusobacteriales > Fusobacteriaceae > Ilyobacter > uncultured Ilyobacter sp. The sequence goes on from NZ_OY764866.1 coordinate 647,225, forward strand.
TTTCTTCCACATTTTGATTTATTATTTTTGTATTGTTGGTAGATTTCAATAGGTGTAGGCCCTTCTTTGAAAAGCTTGTAATAACGATAAGCTTTATCTTTACTTGTCCCCGCCATTTTAGGGAATTGAAGGACATTGATTTTGAACTTTTGATAAAGTTGTATGGAAGCTAGTTGTTCTATGTTAATATGCTATTTTTTTTCTGCTTTAATTATACAATTCAGGAAAAAGATATCCCGGTAAATATTAGCTTAGATTCGAAGTATTTGTTTTATAAATTTTTAATAAAGAGAGTATTGATAATATATAGCAGGATTATAGCATAATATGTTTGCAAATTGAATACTTGTCATAGTATACTCTCTATGTAGACAAATTAAACAGTTAATGGGTAATTTGATTTAATATAATACAATTATCTTTTTATTTTTTTAGAAATTTTAGAATTAATCTTTTATTAATTTAATTTTTAAAAAAATTATGATAAAATTGCGGGAAAAAAGTTTAAATTTTATCCTATAAAAGCTTTAACAACTATATTACAAAATTAACAAGGAGGAGATTTAATGTTAGTTTATGAGTTTAACATGATGCAAACACTTACTTTAGCAGCAATCGTTTTACTGGTGGGGAGAGCCATTAAACACAGAGTTCCATTCTTTGAAAAGTTCTTCATACCGTCACCCGTTATAGGAGGTGTTCTCTACTCAATAGTTACTTTGATAGGACACAGCAGCGGGTCTTTTGAATTTACCTATGACGGGCAATTGAAAACATTATTCATGGTTGCTTTCTTTACTACAATAGGATTTGCAGCTAGTTTCAAACTTCTAAAAAAGGGTGGAATTCAGGTAGGGATTTTCTTGGGGGTAGCTACTACACTTGTAATCTTACAAAATGTTGTAGGTGTAAGTCTGGCCAAGGCATTTCATCTGAATCCTCTATTGGGACTGGCTGTAGGATCTGTTCCGCTGACTGGAGGACACGGAACTGCAGGAGCATTTGGACCTGTGCTTGAAGCAGCTGGGGCCCAAGGAGCAATGGCAGTGTCAATAGCATCAGCCACTTTCGGACTTATTGCCGGTTGTGTTATAGGGGGACCCATAGGAAAGAGGCTTATGGCAAGACATGGACTTACATCAATTTCTGATGAAGGTGCACAACACTTTGAAGGAGTTGAAAAGCCTGAAGAAGAAAAAATAACAGAAGGCACATTGATGAACACAGTTTACCTTATAACATTATGTATGGGGCTTGGAACTGTTATTTCAATGCTTATTAAAAAAGCTGGAATAGTCCTACCAATCTATATCGGTCCGATGATAGTAGCTGCTGTAGTAAGAAACTTGGCAGACGGAAAATCTATAAACCTGCATCACAAGACCATAGATACTATAGGTAATATTTCCTTGTCCCTTTTTCTAGCTATGGCTCTTATGACAATGAGATTGTGGGATCTGGCTGCCCTTGCAGTACCATTAATTGTAATGCTACTTGCTCAGACAGCACTTATGGCTTCCTTTGCATACTTTGTAACCTACAAGATCATGGGAAGAGACTATGATGCTGCAGTTATATCTTGCGGACACTGCGGATTTGGAATGGGAGCAACACCGAATGCAATGGCAAATATGGAATCATTTACAGCTTCGAACTTTCCTTCACCAAGAGCATTCTTTGTACTGCCACTTGTAGGAGCACTGTTTATAGATTTCACAAATGCATCTATAATTACATTCTTTATAAATATCTTTTCATAGAATCAAATTATTGACAATATAAAATAAATATTGCCTATTGAATATTGCATTAGATTTGTAAAAAGCTAGGGTCAGATAGGCTTCTTGTTTAAGAAGATATTTGACCTTTAGTTTTTTATTGTTATTTCGGATTAAAAATGTTGAAGGAGTGAAATTTGAATGGCGAAAATCGGGGTTTTTGATTCTGGTGTCGGAGGAATTACTGTAGTAAAAGAGATTAACAAAATTTTGCCTGAAGATACAATAATATATTATGGTGACAATAAAAATTTTCATTATGAAAATTTAAGTGTAGACCAGATAAGAGAACACTGTATGAAAATCGTGGAATTTTTGGTGCTTAACGGGGTGGACGCAGTTGTTGTAGCATGTAGCGTAGCAACTGCTGCAGCTCTTGAGACTTTAAAGTCAAGATTTGCCCATATTCCCATAGTAGGCGTAATAGATACCGGTGCTAAAGTTGGAGTTGAGACAACTTCGAATAATTCTGTGGGTATATTTGCAACACCTGCAACAGTAGCTATGGATGTCTACCCTAAGGCTTTGAGAGATATAAACAGGAAGATTTCAGTATTTCAAAAAGGGTGTCCGAAGCTGTGCTATATGATAGAAGACGGGTGGGAGGATACTTTAGAGAATGATGAAATTGTGAAAGAATATCTCAGCTATATACCTGAACAAGCAGATACCTTACTGTTAGGATGTACTCACTATCCACTCATAAAACAAGTTATAGCCAGGTACTTTAAAGGGGCTATAGTAGACTCGGCAAAAGAAACCGCTGAGATTGTAAAAAAAGAGCTGTTTTTGAAAGGTAGAAAATCTAAAAAGAGTAAAAACGGACATCAAGAGTATTACATAAGCGGTAATATAAAAAAGTTTAAAGAGGTTGCAGGGGATTTTCTAGGTGGGGATATCAGTAAGGTGTATAAGATAGAATTGTAAATTATATTTTAAAATTTGACCCAGAGACCCCAAAAAATTAATTCCAGAGAGGGTTGCAGTTTTTTGAGTGTCCTAGGATGAATTGCTGGCATGATAGTTATTTATAAATTTTTGAAAATATCTGTGTGCAGAAAAAGTAAGGTGGGAATATCAGGGAAAGATTCGGGAAGGTGCCTGGATCTTTTTTTTATAAAGGCTAGCTTTTAGATCAATTCCAAATTTATATTATTTTAATTTGGTGTCTAGTCTAGTATACTGATATAGTAAAATAATTTTATTAAGGAGTTGCTTATTATGAAAAAAACTTATCTCTGGTATGATTATGAAACTTTTGGAGCAGATCCTAAAAGAGATAGGATTTCTCAGTTTGCAGGGGTCAGAACGGATATGAACTTTGAAGTGGTAGATGAGATGGTCTATTACTGTAAATTGGCTGAGGATTATCTCCCAAATCCAGAGGCTAGCATTATAACGGAAATAACCCCCCAGGAATCAAATGAAAAGGGGATAACAGAAAATGAGCTGGCAGAAATATTGTTTAAAGAATTTACAAAAGAGGGGACAGTGACTATAGGCTATAACAGCATCAAATTTGACGACGAGGTAACAAGAAATCTTTTTTACAGAACTTTTCGAGATCCCTATGAACGAGAGTGGAAAAACAACTGTTCAAGATGGGACTTTATGAAGGCTATTTTAGGGGTATATGTGATGAAGCCTGAACTCCTTAACTGGCCATTGAAAGATGACGGCAGGCCATCTTTTAGGTTAGAGGAACTGAGTATAGAAAATGGGATCATCCATGAAAATGCCCACGATGCCAAATCAGATGTATATGCTACCATAGGACTGGCAGAACTTATCAGTAAAAAATCTCCCAATGTTTTTAATTATTTTTTTAATCTCAGGGATAAGGAGTTTGTAAAATCGGAACTATCTAAGGATGAATTGTTTTTGCATATAGATTTTGGATATGGTTATGATAAGGGCTATGCTTCCCTGATTTATAAAATTGGTGATTTTATTAAAAGTGGAGACAAAAATGCCTTTTTATTTATAGATGTTTTAAGTGATGTTATGGCTCTTGAAAATATGAGTTTTGATGAGATAAAGGAATGTCTCTATTATTCTAATGAAAAGCTTAAAGAGATAGGAAAAGAGAGACCTGGCTTAAAACAGATAAGAATTAATCAGAGTCCACTTATTATTCCTTATGAGAGCCTCAGAGAAAAACCAGAATTTGTAGAGAACCTTGCCGAAAGCCTGCAAGATAAAGTGGAAAAAGTAAAAATACTCTCGTCCAAAAGAAAAGATGAATTTTTAAGGGCTTTTATGAGAGAGGAAGATGAAGTGAAAACTGATGCAGATCTAGATATATACGGGTCATTTGCCAGTCCGCGGGACAAGAAAGAGATGGCATCTCTTCACAGAGAGAATTATGAGTATATACCTAAATTTAAGGATAAAAAATACAGGGAACTGTATTTTAGATTTATAGGAAGGAATATGCCTGAGGTTTTCACAGATGATGAGATGTCAAAATGGAAAGAACACTGTTATCAATGTATAAGCAAAGAGCGTGAAGGATTTCAAAATCTTGCTTCTCTGAAAAGTGAAATTACAGAATTAGAAAAAAAGTATAGGGGGGAAAGAGAAAAAATTAAGATACTAAAAGATATAAAAGAATATGCAGAAAACCTGGAAAAAAAAATGAAAACAGAGCCTATAAAGCCCGGTGAGCAACTGAAAATGTTTTGATAATTTGGAGTTTTGAATTTTGAAAATATAGTTGTAATAAAAAAAGTTGCATTAATCTGTTTTTTTTGATAGAATAATTCCAGTAAAAATTTTAAGAGGAGGGGGAAAATGTCGTTTAGGATATCTTCTGTAAGAAGAAAAAAAATGATACATTTTATATTTTCTAAATCTTCTCACTCTATTTTTAAAGTTTTTTTTACTAATAATATAGATCACAATAATATTTCAATTTTAAATTTAAATAAAATGAATTTCACAGGGATAGTTACTATAAGGTAATTCTTATAGTTCCTATTCTTTTTTTTTATAAAAATACGGGAGGCTGTCATGAAAAATATAATTTCACTGAGAGATTTAAAAAAAGAAGATATACTGGGAATTTTGGAAGTTGCTGAAAAACTGGAAAAAAATCCAAAACCTGAACTTTTGAAGGATAAAATTGTATCGACACTTTTTTTTGAGCCTTCTACGAGAACCAGACTTTCATTCTGTTCAGCGGCACAAAGGTTAGGAGCAAGAGTTCTTGGGTTTGATTCTCCAGACGCAACATCACTTAAAAAAGGTGAATCCCTAAAAGATACTGTGAGAATGGCAGAAGCTTACTCTGATGTAATCGTAATGAGACATTATCTAGACGGAGCAGCTAGGCTGGCTGCAGAGGCCACGGAAAGACCTGTTATAAATGCAGGAGACGGATCAAATCAGCATCCAAGTCAGACACTGCTAGACCTCTATACCATAAAAAAAGAGATGGGTAAGTTAGAAAATCTTAAAGTGGCTCTTGTAGGAGATTTAAAATACGGCAGAACGGTCCATTCCCTGACAAAGGCACTCTCCCATTTTAATGCGGAGCTGTACTTTATAGCACCAGATTCTCTGCAGATGCCTGAATACATACTAGAAGATCTAGATAAAGCAGGAATAAAATATCACATACTTGAAGATTTCAGAGACGTATTAGGAGAGGTAGATGTCTTTTATATGACAAGGATACAGGGGGAGAGATTCCCAGATGAAGAGGAATATCAGAAGGTAAAGGGAGTCTACATAATAAACAGAGAGAATATTTTGGGGAAGTGCAAAGAAAATATGATAATAATGCATCCTCTTCCTAGAGTAGACGAGATATCCACAGACCTTGATGATACAAAACACGCTCTTTATTTCAGGCAGGCTTCAAATGGTGTACCAGTTAGAATGGCAATGCTGGCAATTGTCTTGGGAAGAGATAATCAAATTTAAGGGGGGATTTTGAGGATGGAACTTCAGATAAATGCAATTGAAAACGGAACGGTAATAGATCACATAGACTCAGAGAAAACTTTGGAAATAATGAATCTTTTGGAACTAAACAAGGAACAGGGGACTATAATGGTAGCCTTTAATCTAGAAAGTAAAAAACAGGGCAAAAAAGGGATAATAAAAATAGACGGAAGAATATTAAAAGATGAGGAGATAGAGAAAATATCCATACTAGCTCCAAGGGCATCTATAAATATAATAAAGGATTTTAGGGTAGTGGAGAAGAAAATGGTGGAACTGCCAGGGACTATCAACGATGTAATAAAATGTCAGAATCAAAAATGTGTCACAAATTTTGAAAAAGTACCTACGAAATTTTACAGAGAGGGGAAAAAATACAGATGTGCTTATTGTGAGACCAGTGTTAAAAAAAATAATATAATTTTGAAATAATAGAGGAGGCGGCATGTTTTTAGAAAACGGAGTAATAATAGAAAATAAAAATATGGGAGATAAATATTATCTCATGAAAGTAAAGGCGGTAAAATCAGCTGCTGCAGCCAAAGCTGGACAGTTTTACATGATAAAATGTCACAACGGGATAAGAATATTGGGAAGACCTATAAGTATACATTATGCAGATCAGGAAAATCACCTATTGGAATTTTATTATGAGGTAGTAGGTGAGGGGACAAAGGAGTTTACAAATTATAAAATAGGTGAAGAGATAAGGCTACAGGGACCTTTAGGTACAGGTTTTGATACAGAGGTAAAAGGAAAGAAGGTTCTCGTAGTAGGGGGAGGAATGGGTATGGCTCCTCTGAAATACCTGGTGGAATCAGTAAAAAATAAAAATACAGTCACCATAATCGCAGCTGGAAGAGACGCAGGGGCAGTGAGAATAGCAGATAACTACCATTTTCCAAAAGAGGATATATTCTTTGCCACTGATGACGGTACCGTGGGAATGAAGGGAAATGCAGTGGATGCAATGAAGGAAATCCTTTCCAAAGAAAAATACGATATAGTGTACACATGTGGACCTCACAAGATGATGGAGGCAGTGGCCAAGGTAGCGGCAGAGCACAATATGAGGTGTCAGATCTCCCTAGAGGAAAAAATGGCCTGTGGAGTGAAGGCCTGTGTGGGATGCTCTATAAAAACTAGAGAGGGAATGAAAAGAGTGTGTGCAGACGGACCTGTATTCGAGGCGGAGATAATTGTGGATGTAAATCCTAAAGAGAATCCAGGATGCAGCTGCGGAAAATAATTTTGAGGGGTGAATAATTTTGAATAGATTGAAAACTAATTTTGTAGGTTTGGATTTGAAAAATCCCATAATGACAGCATCAGGATGCTTTGGATTTGGGCTTGAGTATAAAGATTATTTTGATCCCAATGAACTGGGAGCCGTAGTTGTAAAGGGCCTTACATTAGAGCCCAGAGATGGAAATTTCGGTACGAGGATAGCTGAAACTCCAGGGGGAATGCTAAACTCTGTAGGACTTGAAAACCCTGGGATAGACCACTTTGAAAATGTGATAACAAAGGAGATAGATGGGAAGATAACAAGTCCTATCATAACGAACATAAACGGTAGGACTATCGAGGAATATGTGGAGATCGCAAAGAGAGTCGAAAGTATAGAGGCTGTGAAGGCAATAGAGTTAAATATCTCTTGTCCCAATGTAAAAGACGGAGGGATGGCCTTTGGTGCTAGACCTGAGGTGGCAGGAGCAGTGACTAAGGCGGTAAAAGAGGTAACTACTAAACCTGTGATAGTAAAACTTTCTCCTAATGTAACGGACATAGTTGCAATAGCAAAGATTGTAGAGGAAAATGGGGCAGATGCAGTTGCCCTTATCAATACACTCTTGGGGATGTCTATAGATATAAAGAAAAAGAAACCGGTTTTGGGGAATATATTCGGTGGGCTTTCAGGCCCTGCAGTTAAGCCAGTTGCCCTTAGAATGATATATCAGGTATCCCAGGCTGTAAAAATTCCGGTACTAGGTATGGGTGGCATAAGCTGTGTAGAGGACGCCATAGAATTTTTAATGGCAGGTGCCTCTGCAATATCTCTGGGGACAGGAATATTTATGAATCCAATACTTCCTGTAGAGATAAAAGAGGGTCTTGAAAAATATTGTCTTGAAAATAATCTAGATAACATATCAGAGATCATAGGGGCAGCACATCCAAATAAATAGTTTGAATTAGAGAAAATAATGATTAAGTTAGGGGGAATAAAATGAATGCTAAAGACAGACTTATAGTGGCACTAGACTTTCCGACAATAGAGGAGGCAAAGGGTCTCGTAGAAATTTTGGGAGATTCGGTCTCTGTATACAAGGTAGGACTTGAGATGTTTCTGAACTCCAAGGGAGAAGCTGTGGATTATCTCAGTTCTTTGGGGAAAAAAGTATTTTTAGATCTTAAGTTTCACGATATACCGAATACTACTATGATGGCGTCTGTCTTTGCAGCAAAACAGAATGTATTTATGTTTAATGTTCATGCTGCAGGTGGCAGAAAGATGATGAAGAGTGTTTCAGAGGAGGTGAGGAAGATAAATCCAGATGCTCTTGCCATTGCTGTGACTGTCCTCACCAGTTTTTCTGATGACGAAATAAAAGAGCTTTACAAAACTGAGCATTCTATAAAAGAACTTGCAATGCACTGGGCAGAGGTAACTAAAGAGAGTGGGATGGATGGGGTTGTTTGCTCTCCTTGGGAAGCATCGGCAATAAAAGAAAAGTGTGGAAAAGAATTTAAGACCATCTGTCCAGGGGTGAGACCTAAATGGGCAGCGGCAAATGATCAGCAGAGAATAATGACTCCTAAAAATGCTATATTAAATGGATGTGACTTTCTCGTGGTGGGAAGACCTATAACCAAGGCTGATAATCCTGTAAAGGCAGCAGAACTTGTTTTAGAGGAGATAAAAGAAGGACTGGCAGAGGTGGAAGGATGCTAATAAAAAATGCCAGGCTGGTACTGGAAAACGGAGAAGAAGCTCTGAGAGACATATTGGTGTTAGAAGGGAAAATAGCAGAGATATCCCAGGAGATAGGTATAGAGGATGCTATTAAAAAAATATTCAAGGATAACACTCATCTTGTAAGAATGGACTATCTAGATCTTGAGGGGAGATACCTAATTCCCGGAATAGTGGATCCCCATGTTCATATGAGGGATCCAGGCTTGACTCACAAAGAGAGTGCGACAACTGGATCTATGGCGTGTGCCAAGGGTGGGGTTACGACCTTTGTAGATATGCCTAACACAATTCCAGCTACCATAACAGAAGAAGTCCTTGAGGACAAAAGAGGGATATTTAAAAATAAGACTTATGTGGATTATGGTTTTCATTTTGGTGCCGCTGGAGATAATAACAGCCAAGAAATAAAGAATGTAAAAAACATAGCTTCTACAAAGGTATTTTTAAATATTTCAACAGGTAAGATGATGGTAGAAAATGATGAAATTTTAAATGAGATCTTTTCAGAGTCTAAAATTGTTAGTGTCCATGCAGAGGAGGATATGGTAAAGAAGGCCATATCTCTTTCTAGAAAAAATAAGAATGAACTGTATCTCTGTCATCTCTCCCTCGCAGAAGAAGTGGAAGATCTAAAAAAGGCAAAGGCTGAAGGAATGAAGATATACGGCGAGGTAACTCCTCATCATCTTTTTCTGAATACCAGTCACAGAGATGAAAATGAAGAGAGCAAAAAACTGCTCATAATGAAACCTGAGCTTAAAAGCGGTGACGATAATGAATGCCTGTGGGAGGCTCTGAATAATGGAATAATAGATACAGTGGGAACTGATCATGCTCCTCATCTTTTATCTGAAAAAATGGAAAAGACAACTTTTGGAATTCCAGGAGTAGAACATTCTTTAGAAATGATGCTGAGAGGTCTAAAGGAAGGAAAGATGAGTATGAAAAGGCTTATAGAGGTTATGAGTGAAAATCCTGCTAAAATCTTTAATATAAAAAACAAGGGGAAAATAAAGGTCGGGTATGATGCAGACTTTGTAGAGCTAGATATGGATCAAGAGAGAATCATAGAAAGAGAAGAGGTAGTATCTAAGTGTGGATGGAGCCCTTATGAAGGGCTGAAAACAGGGGGAACTGTACTGACAACTATTGTCAGAGGCGAGATAGTATATAAAAATGGAAACTTTAAAAATAAAATCGGAAGGGAAGTGGAATTTAATGGATAGAGCAAAAGAGGTAGCAAAAGTACTTTTAGATACAGAGGCAGTGAGGTTAAATGTAAAGGAGCCTTTCACCTACGTATCTGGAATCAAGAGTCCTATTTACTGTGACAACAGAAAGGTGATAGGTTATCCTGAAGGGAGAAAGATAGTTGTGGAAGGTTTCGTAGAACTTCTTCAAAACAAAGAATATGATGTAGTTGCAGGTACTGCAACAGCGGGAATACCGTGGGCAGCATTTATAGCTGAAAAGCTAGACAAACCTATGTCATATATCAGATCAAAGAAAAAAGAGCATGGAGCAGGGAAACAGATAGAAGGGGCGGACCTAAAGGGGAAAAGAGTAATAGTAATAGAAGATCTTATCTCTACCGGTGGAAGCTCTATAAAAGCTGTGGAAGCTGCGAGGGAAGCGGGGGCAGCTCATGTGGAAGTGTTGGCAATATTTTCTTATGAGTTTGAAAAAGCTGCTAAGAGTTTTGAAGAGGCAAAGTGTGAATGCCAAACAATATCTAGCTTTTCAACTCTTATAGGTCTTGCAGAAAATAATAACTACCTGAACTCAGAAGAAGCTGAAATAGCTATGAAATGGAATAAAAATCCCAACGAATGGGGGAGATAATTAAAGAAGATAGAGATTGATTGTTTAAAAATCGTTGACAAATGGACAAAATTACTATATGATTAGTACTAATAAAAGCTATTTACAGGAGAAATAATATGACTTTTAATAGATTTGAATATAAATTTTTTCTCATTATCATACTGATTTGCTCTCAGGTTTAAACTTTGTAAAGACGAAAGTTTTTTACATAGAAGTTTGAGCCCTGTTTTGTTCCTTATAAAAAAGGCTTGAGCTGAGAGTTTACAATGAATCAAAACAAGCTTGAGCCATCTGGTTTAAGCTTTTTTTTTTAGAGAGACTACCGAGGCAGTTAGTCAGTTATTTTGGTAAATTAAATAGCATTGGGTATTAGATTAAAGTTCAGCAACGATGAAGTAGTTAAACATGGGGGTGGGAGATACAGATGAGTTATAAGAGTTTTATAAAAGGGTCAAGAATTGTATTGGAAGTTTTGAAAAGGATGGGCGTAAAAGATATATTTGGCTATCCTGGAGGAGCAGTTATTCCAATTTATGATGCTTTTTATGATTTTGATGGGATAAAACATTATCTATCAAGGCATGAGCAGGGTGCTACTCATGCTGCAGATGGTTATGCAAGGACTACTGGGAAAACCGGAGTATGCATTGCAACGTCCGGACCGGGAGCTACAAATACAGTCACAGGGATAATGACTGCCTATATGGATTCTGTGCCTCTTTTGGTAATAACAGGACAAGTTCCTACAAGCTTTCTAGGAAGAGATTCATTTCAAGAATCTGATATACTGGGTATAACATCACCAATCACAAAACATAATTATCTTGTAAAAAATATAGAAGAGCTTCCTGGAATTCTTAAAGAAGCCTATGCTCTTACTAAAAAAGGAAGACCGGGACCTGTACTTATTGATATCCCAAAAGATATACAGATGCAGGAAATTTCAGTAGAAAAGTTTGAAGAATTATATGCAATTAACTGCGAATATGTGGGAAATAAATATCCTAAAAAATACGGTTCAAAAGATATTGATGCTGCTGTGGAGCTTATAAAAACTGCAAATCATCCCGTATTTATTATCGGCGGAGGGGTCATGAATGCAGGGGCGGCTGAAGAAACTCAAAAGCTGCTATCAAAAATAAAAGCACCTAGTGTAGCTACTCTTATGGGTCTAGGAGGAGTTCCTCATAATTTTCCAGGACACATGGGAATGATAGGTATGCATGGGAAGGTATGGGCCAACAGATGTGTAAATGAGGCTGATCTTGTTGTTTCTCTTGGAATGAGATTTGATGACAGGATAGTCGGGGATCCAGATAAATTTGCACCTCATGCAAAAAAAATACATGTGGATATAGATGCGGCGGAAATAAATAAAAATGTCAAAATAGACCTTCCACTTATAGGAGATGCCAAAGATGTGTTAGAGGACCTTCTTAATGCAGGTATAGAGGCTGATTTTTCTGAGTGGTTGGAAAAATGTGAGTCTTATATACTGGATGAAGACTCGCAGGGAGACTGTCTGAATCAGGTAAGTACGGTCAAGTACCTAGGAGATATTTTACCAGACAGCAGCATAGTAGTGACTGATGTGGGGCAGCACCAGATGTTTACTGCCCAGCATTTTAAATTTAAGCAACCTCTTTCCTTCTGTACATCTGGAGGTGCTGGAACCATGGGATACGGCCTTCCTGCGGCCATAGGAGCACAGGTTGGAAATCCGGATAAAAGGGTAATTGCCATCATAGGAGATGGAGGATTTCAGATGAATCAGCAAGAGCTTATTGTGCTGAAACAATACAACCTTCCTGTAAAGATTTTTATATTAAATAATGGGACATTAGGAATGGTTAGACAATGGCAAGAACTGTTTAACCAAAAGAGATATTCTGAAGTAATTTTGGATGTAAATCCTGATTTTGTAAAACTTGCAGAGGCAAATGGTTTAAGAGGGGTAAGGGTAAATAGTGTAGAGGAACTAAAGCAGATTGAAGAGATGATAAATGATGATCTGCCGCTTCTTGTGGATGTAGTAGTTCCTAGAGAGTGTAATGTATATCCGATAATACCGGCAGGTAAGTCTTTTTCAGAAACGATAATAGGGGAGTGAATGGGATGAAATACAGGGAAATACTTATAATAATGAACAATAAACCAGGGGTTTTGAGTAAAATATCAGGATTGTTTCAAAAGAGGGGAATCAATATAGAAACAATTACTGCAGGGGAAAGTTATCCTGCAGATCTTGTGAGAATGACAGTGTGTGGAAACTGGGATGAGTATACAGTTCATCAGATAATGGCCCAGGCAGAAAAACTTTTTGATGTGAGATTTGTAAAAGAGTTTGACGAGAAAAACAGTGTAGACAGGGAATTGGCACTTATCAAATTAAAGGCAGATGACTCTAGAAGGGCTGAAATAATGCAGGTAACTACAATTTATAGGGGAAATATTGTAGATGTGGGAAGAGAAAGCCTCATAATAGAGATCACAGGGGGAAAAGAGAAAATAAAAGGTTTTCTTGAATATGTAGAAACCTTTGGAATTTTAGAAGTTGCAAGAACCGGCGTAACGAGCATGACAAGAGGAAGTGAATTGTAATTTCAAATAAAAAATCACGGGGTCTATGTTAAGGCTGCCGTGATTTTTTATTTGTAATGTTTTTTTTTGAAATAAAAGTTAAAAACTCGTTTTCTTATAATGGGGATTTTTTTAAAGTTGATTCTAGGATGTTTACTTGTTATAGATCTGAAAAAAATATAGGTATATGTAGTAAAAGGAAGGGGGAAAAAAAACATTATATAGGGGATAAGAGATTTTTTTCTGATCTTTTGTGTTTTGAATTTTTTTGTTCCCATCTTTCCAAGCCATATATTTTGGCTAAGAGCCCCTATACCCCCAACTAGAATAATGGCAATAGACAAAATTAAGGTGGAATCAGTTATTATTATAAGAATTCTCTTTAAATCCATAGGTCCACACCTCTTGACGGTATAGGTTTTATAAAAATTTCATTAAAGTTATTTACCGACAATTGCTAAGATTCCTTTTATATACACAAGAATCATCTAAAAAAATTTATTTCTTAATAAGCAGACTTTTTCTTCTTTTAAATTGCTTTTCTGCCCATTTCATCCAGTGGGGCCTTGCAATGAGGCCTCTTCCTATGGCCACAAAATCAAGACAGTTATTTTCGATAAGCCAGCTGGCATCTTTTTCGGTCTTTATTTTTCGTACACCTATAACCGGTATATTTACATGTTTTTTTATCTCTGTGCCCAGATAGATTACCCAGTCAAGGGAAAATTCTTCTGGAAGATCAATTTTGATTTCAGACTTATAAGTAGGATCTGGTACTCCGCTAGAAACGTGGAGAAGATCCACCCCTATACTCTCTAAATAATGCGCTATCTCTATACCATCCTCTAGGCAAGGCTCGTTGCCACCCATTCTATAGCCCAGAATAAAGTTGTCGTCAAAAAGGTCTCTGGTACGCTCTATGAGCTCTTTGTTGAAGTACATTCTTTTTTCGAAGCCCCCTCCGTACTTATCTGTACGGGTGTTCCAAAGACGTGAGTTCAGTTGTGAGAGAAGGTAGGTGTGTGCCCCGTGAATCTCAACCCCGTCAAAGCCGCATTTTTTTGCCCTGTGGAATGCTTCTACAAATTGATCTAGTATTTTATCAAGAACTTTCTCTTCTACAGTTGCTATCTCTTCCTTAAATCCTGCATGGTGTATCTGTATTATGGCAGGGACACTCCATTTATGGCAGATTTTGGCTATTTCAGAAAGACCCGGAATGAAACTGTCATCCCATATCCCGATTTGGTTTGGACGGAGTTTTCCATCAGAGGCCACACAGGAAGCCTCTACGATTATAAGCCCCACCCCATTTCTAGCTACGTCCTCGTACCAGTCTACAAGTTCTTTTGTGACAAGTCCGTCTTTTTTTACCAGGGAAAATCTCACCATAGGGGGAAGTACAATTCTGTTTTTTATCTCCATATTTTTTATTTTATAAGGTGAAAAAATTGTAGTCATGTTGCCTCCGATATTGTTTAAAAAACTTAATTTTAAAGATATTCTAAGATTTTATCAAAAAACCGGTAAAAAAACTAGAAAAACAATATTCATAAGAAACGAGTAAATTTTATTTTTTAATCATTTATTGCACGAAATTATGACAAACTTAAGCTTAAAGTCCTATAATTTATTAATATTAAAATATTTTTTCAAAAAATAAAAATAATAAATATTAAGAACATTCAGATAAATTAAAAATTATGATATAATATGATGAATTTTTATATAAGATACATAAAAGGAGGAAAATAATGATCGCAACAAGTAACCTTTCAATGAGTTTTGGGGGAAGGAAGCTTTTCGAAGATGTAAATGTAAAATTTACTCCTGGGAATTGCTACGGACTAATAGGTGCAAACGGTGCCGGTAAATCAACTTTTGTAAAAATACTTTCTGGAGAACTAGACCCTACTGAGGGAGAAGTTATTTTTGACAAGAAAAAAAGTATGGCAGTATTAAAGCAGGATCACTTTGCTTATGAAGAAAATGATGTTTTAGACGTGGTACTAATGGGACACGAAGAGCTTTATTCAATAAAAAAAGAGCAGGAAGAATTATACTCTAAACCTGATGCAACTGAAGAAGATTATGCTAGGGCAGGAGAGCTAACTGATAGAATAGAAGAGCTAGATGGTTGGTCAGCAGAAACAAATGCAGAGAAAATACTAATGGGACTAGGTATAGGGGCGGATCTTCATACTAAAATGATGAAAGAACTCACAGAGGGAGAAAAAGTAAAAGTTCTCCTAGCTCAGGCCATATTCGGAGATCCAGATGTACTTTTACTTGACGAGCCTACCAACGGACTTGATATCATGGCTATCTCTTGGCTTGAAAATTTCCTTATGACACTTGAGAATACAACTGTCATAGTTATATCCCATGACAGACACTTTTTAAATAAGGTGTGTACTCATATCGCAGACGTTGATTATGGTAAGGTAAAAATGTATGTAGGTAACTATGACTTCTGGTATGAGTCAAACCAGCTTATGGTTACACTTATAAATAATAAAAATAAAAAACTTGAGCAAAAGAGAGCCGAACTAAAAGAGTTTATCGCCAGGTTTAGTGCCAACGCTTCTAAATCAAAACAGGCGACCTCTAGAAAGAAACAGCTAGAAAATCTTCAGTTAGAAGATATGCAGGTTTCTAACAGAAAGTATCCGTTTATAGAGTTTAAAGCAGAGAGAGAATCTGGAAATAACATTTTGAAGGTAGAAAATCTTACGAAAACCATTGACGGTGTAAAAGTAATAGATAACCTGAGCTTTACAATCAATCCTAAGGACAAGGTTATTCTTTTGTCTAAAAATGATATAGTAAAAACTACACTTCTTTCAATACTTGCAGGAGAGATAGAGCCAGATAGCGGAAGCTACACTTGGGGAGTTACGACGACTCAGGCTTACATGCCTAGAGACAACTCAAAATTCTTTGAAGGTTCCGACCTTGCATTGATTGACTGGCTGAGACAGTATTCTCCAGACCAGCATGATTCCTTTGTAAGAGGGTTTTTAGGAAGAATGCTCTTCTCAGGAGAGGAATCTTTCAAGAAGGTAAATGTTCTTTCGGGAGGAGAGAAAGTAAGATGTATGCTTTCTAGAATGATGCTTACAGGATCTAACGTACTTTTATTTGATAACCCTACAGATCACTTGGATCTAGAATCGATAACATCTTTAAACAAGGCACTTGTTAAATTTGACGAAACAATTATTTTTGCCGCTCATGACCATGAGTTTATACAGACTGTGGCAAACAGAATAATTGAGATTACTCCTAATGGAATACTTGATAAATTATTGGAATATGATGACTATATTCAGGATGAGGCTGTACAGGAAAGACTAGAACAGCTTTACGGATAGCAATATTGAGGGTGCAGAATTTTCTGTGCCCTTTTATTATAAAGGAGTATAGCTACAGGATAAATAAAGGAGGGAAATATGAAAATAGTGGATCTTACACATATGATTAGGGAAAATATGTCTGTGTTTCCAGGTTCTGAAAGTCCTAAATTTGAGAGTATAGGGCTTTTGGAAAAAGATGGTTTTGAGGAGAAAAAAATAACTATTTATTCACATACCGGGACTCATATGGATGCCCCTAGGCACATCATCGGTGGGGGTAAAGGACTTGATGATTTTTCTGCAGATAAATTTCTAGGAAAAGGTGCATTAGTTGATGCTAGAGGTAAAAGTGACATAGACCTTGACCTTCTCGTTAAATATGAAAAAGAGATAGAAAAAAGTGAATTTGTCCTCATAGATACAGGATGGGGCAGATACTGGGGAGAAAAAGATTACTATAGAGGTTTTCTCTGTATGACAAAAGAGGCCGCCCAGTGGCTCTCCTGCAAGAAGATAAAAGGGCTAGGTATAGATGCCATATCAGTAGACCCTGTAGAGAGTTCGGACCTTGCCAACCACAATATTTTGCTCAGAAAAGAGATACTGATAATAGAAAATTTAAAAATTCCTGAGAAACTTTATGGAAAGGAATTTTTATTTTCAGCTCTACCTTTAAAAATAGAAAATTCTGACGGTTCCCCTATACGGGCTGTAGCTATCCTGGATATCTGATACTATTTTTTTACCTTCTCCCTGTTGGGACAGAATTCGATTTCACTTCCCTTAAAAGTTTGTCTTCCCTTGCAGAATCTCTCGTATTTTTTGCACTGGGTGCAGATACGGGCCAAATATTCATTTTTTATCTCTAGACTTTCGTCAAAAAGCTGGTAGTTATTCGAGTTTTTATTCATGTAATTACCTCCTGACTTTATTTTACTTTATTTTTCAAACTTAGCAAGTAATAAATTGAAAAAATATAAAAAACCTCTCTAAGGAAGTGTTAGAGAGGTGCATATAAATTTAATATATTATTATTTTTTATTTTTCAGGTGTTTATCTTTAACTATGTTGATAACAGTTTTCATTTTACCACGAATATGATCATACCCTACATCCTTTATGTGAGGGAGGGTACACTGAGAACAGTCCTTTATTCCGTGTTCCGTATACTTGAAATTTCCTCCGCACTCTTCTCCCAGCATGTATAGAGGGCAATAACAGAACAGACAGTTAAATTTTTCCTTGTCATCCATCTTGTGACATGGGAAATACTCACACTTACTGTTTTGTACAAATTTATGGTTAAAAGCCTCTTTCTTTAACAATCAAATACCTCCATTTTATTATTTCTGTTTTATACTATGTCTGTGATGTTAAATTTCTTCCCTTGTGTCACTTAGATTTAAAAGAGAGTCAAACCTTTTAGAATCATTGAGTGCGTATAGATCGTCACATCCGCCCACGTGGAACTCACCGATGAAAATCTGTGGGACAGTCTTTCTGCCATTTGATCTTGTGATCATAACTTCACGCTGTTCCGGATGATCTTCAACATCTATTTCCGTATAGTTTACTTTTTTGGAATCCAAAAGCATCTTTGCCCTGATACAATATGGGCAGTTTTTTTTAGTGTAAATAGTTATCTCTTTCTTCATTTTTTCTCCTAAATTTGATTTATTTAATTTTCTTTATTCTACCAAAAATTAAAGATATTTTGAAACCTTTTATACCGTTAAAATATTTTCTTTATTTTTTATGAGTTCAGTTAAAGGTTCACCCCAGAGTTTCAGTTCAATTCCCAATTCCATAAGTTTTTCTGTTGTTCCAAGATTATTGGCACAGGCAAGACACCCGCTAAACTTAACTCCTGACTCTTCTCCCTCTTTTATAAGCTGCTGGATATTATCATTTTCAGCAACAAGTTTCGACGTCGCTCCCCAGATAATAACTGTAACTTCATCCCACCAATTTCTAAGCACAGCATTTTTAGAGTACATCATGACCATATGTTCTGCCGTTAGTGGGTTGTCGTTTGTCCATAGGATATACAAAGTATCTTTCTTCATTTTTTCCATCTCCCCTATACATGAATTCTATCTTATATAATATATAAATTTTTTCACCCTCATCAAGCTACTTTTTTTGTTTATAACTATACTTTATTCAAGTACTCCTCAAGTATTTTCCCTGCATTTTTACATTTTTTTATGGATTCCGGTTGATCATAAAACTCAGGCGGCAGCATTTCATTAGTTATTTTGTCAACAAAGCCATTATTTTTTACCACATTACATCAACACAGGTCGATCCAGATCCACAAGTATAACATTGAGAATATGCCCCCACTAAAAATTTTGACACAATACTCATTTTATTACTTTTTGCAAAATATTCAACAATTTTAAGTACCGGGCTATTTTCTTCATCTTTAGAATAACCGGTGGATATAATTACAAGTGGTTTACCCCCTAATAGAAATGCACTTTTATGACGGAAACTAAAGCATCTTTCCAACAAACTATGTGAAAGAGCGTTAGGCAGGTCATAGTAATTTGGGACTCCCAATACTATGGCGTCTGCCTTGACCATAGCTTCTGCTATTTCTGGGAAATCATCTTTGATGACACATTTGTTATCTTGAATACACCCAAGACAGCTAATACATCCTGATATCTGCTTTCCCGAGAGTGAGATAAATTTTGTTTCCCCTTGATAATTTGCGAGAACTTCTTTGACTGCACGGTCTGTTATTCTGTTTGGTCTTGGACTTCCCGATATTCCTAAAATCATATTTATCCTCCTTTCAATAGAAATTTTATTATATCCAATAGTTCTTTTTACTATCATTTGTTATTCAAAGCAAATAATTATTAAAAAAGCCTCTCTAAGGAGGCCTTATAGATATTTTTTAGTTATAAAAACTTTAAAAAATTATTTGTTTCTCATGCAATGAACTGCGATACCTTTGTCCATGTGTTTTGTGATACATTCCATGCAGTTCCCGTGTAAAGGACAGTCAGCGGTGCAGGTACATCTCTCATTTAATTTTTTCTCCATTAAAAAATTCCTCCTTTATTAATATTCATAGATCGGTATATTGTGCTGTTGAAAAATCAGTTAATTCCACAGATATATTATACGACCAGTCGTCTCAAAAGTCAAACTTTTTTAACATTTAAAATTTTTGATTTTTTAGTTTCTGTAATTAAAATTTTTGATTTTTAATTACAGAATCTGAGTTCCTGCATTTGGTCCAGCACTTTGATCAAATATAGCTGTTGGTTTAAATATCCACAGTCCTGTCATAGCCATGCTTATTTTTTTCAACTCAGCTGATACAGCATCAAATAATTCTCCTTCAGTTTGTCTTTCTACAACAGTTGCATTTACAAGATAAGACTCTTTTTCTTTTACAGCTAAAATGGCAATATTTTTATTTGTTCCTAGATTTTTTGCTGTTTTTTTCATGAGTATTTCTGCAGCACATATTGTTTCAGCATTTGGTGCCATCGTGCTTCCCACTACGATTGAGTATGGTATACCATCCATAGAAACTGTAGTTAGTACTTTTGAAGCTCCATTGTCATTTAGTAAATTTGTTACGTTTTCAGGCATTTTCATTATAATACTCTCCTTAGAATTTATTTTTTAGTTTTTGATACCATAATTATACTGCTTAGTTTTTCGATTTGATGATCTCTTTTGCAAAACTGGTTGCATTTTGAATGTTGACTTTTGGACAGTCCTCTTATAAACTTATGATATTAAAAAAACAAGTACAACTTTTTTTAATACTTAGTATGTAAAAGATACTGTTATTCGTCAAAGGGGTGAATTTAATTGGAAGAATTTATACAAGAATGCAGTGAATGTAAGGTGTCAGAGCATTTGAAAAGCAAATTATGTCCTGTGTGCATGACACAAAAATTAGTCAGAGGAAAATGGAAAATAGTGATAATTTTCCTCTTGAAAGACGGTGCTCTCAGGTTTTCACAGATAAAAAAATCTATTCCAAAAGTAACGCAGGCTTATCTGAGCAGTCAACTGAAAGAAATGGAAAATACAGGGCTCATTATTAGACGTTCGTACAATCAAGTGCCACCCAAGGTTGAGTATTATCTTACAGATCAAGGAAAAGATTTTATCAAAGTAATTGACAGCATGCATTTATGGGGTGTGGACTATATAGATGCGAATTTAAAAAATTAATCGTATTCTTGGAAGATATTCTAAATTTAGTGTAATTTAATAGGGGTTCCAACTGGAACCCCTATAAGTGATCATTGATATACTTTAAAGGTAATTCGGTATAGGTCGCTCACAACGACATCTCAGCTGCTTTCTTTAGGGCTCCTTTGAAATGCTCAATACTCTGTGCACCTGAAACAGCGACCTTATCATCAATTATAAAAAAAGGGACACCGGTTATTCCAATACTTGAAGCCTCTATTTGATCCTTGGTAACTTCAGATAAGTATGATTTTTCTTTAAGAACTTTTTCGAGCTTCTCCCTATTCAATCCAATTTTTCCAGCTAGGGATAGTAAAGTGTCTAAATTGCCTAAGTCTGCCCCTTCTTCGAAGTATGCCTTGAAAAAAGAATCGACAAGAAGCTTTTCTTTGCCCTCATCCTTGGCAAATTTAGCAGCCTGATGAGCCAGGGAAGTGTTATTTCTTATCATAATATCATACCTATAATTCAATCCGACTTTAGCAGCCTCACTTTTGGTGGCGTCTATACGTGCTTTGGCACTTTCATAAGGCACTCCGTACTTTTTTGATATAAAGTCATAATAATTACCCCGTTCATGTCTTACCTCATTTGAATCCAACTGAAAACTTCTAAAGCTTATCTCAATATTCTCTTTATCTTCAAAGGTTTCAAGAGCCTTTTCCAGCTTTTTTTCAGCTAGGTAACAGTAGGGACACACAAAATCAGACCAGATTTCTATTTTCATATTATCACTCCTTTTATACGATTCTTAAAATTTTTTTAGATTCTTATTCAATCTTTATAATTTTTTTAGCTAAATCAACTAAGTTTGTTTCAGATATATCTGGTTGAGAATAATATGGATTAAATATTTCTTCTTTACGCTTTATATATGCTGTTGTAAGTCCTACTTTTTTTGCTCCGAATAAGTCCCAGTCATGAGAAGCAACCATAGCAATATTTTCAACAGATATTTTTTCTTGAAGGGTTACGTACTGGTAGATATCCTTAAAGGGCTTGTATTTTTTTACAGAATCAACAGAGTAATAGGTGTCAAATAAGTCAAAAATTCCTGCAGTTGTAAGTTGTTCTTTAATCATTTCTAATGATGAATTAGATACTGCAACTACTTTGATTTCATTTTCCTTAAGAAGTTTAAGTGCTTTAGGAACGTCATCATATGCAGGTAATTTTCTAAAGGCACCCAATATTTCAAGCTTGGTTTCTTTTGTTAACTCTTTACCATTTTCATGAAATAAACTTTCTAATACAACTTCTGCCAGTTCACCGAAATTCTTGTATTCATCCATGGCACCTACTACAGTAGATGTATGTAATAATTTAGTAAACCAATATTTCAGCACATAATTATCATCAAAATTTTTATCGAAATTTTCTTTGAGCAGACTTAAATCTAACATTGTCTCATTCATATCAAATAATACAATTTTTATCACTTACTCCCCCCTATATTTTTTATCTTTGAATTTAAAATTTTTTTTATATCAACCTAAGTTTCAAAAGCTTAAATTATTCCCCATGCCGCACTGTCTTTAATAAGTACCTAAATTCAGTTTGGCATGGGGAATTGTTTGAATAAAACCTGTTTACGTATTAAATCTCAAGAAAAATTATTGCATTATGGAAGTTATATTATTTTTTTATAAGCTTCGATAACTTCAGTTGGCTCAGCACGTTTTGTATAGTCTGCGTCTACCCAGGCATTGGTAATGACTCCGTTACCATCTATAACATAGGTAGCTGCTATTGGTAATTCAGCTTCTTCATTTCCCTGTGATTTTTTCAGATCTATTCCAAAACCATCATATATAGTCTGAAGCTTTTCAGGAACTTTGAAAAGTAATTTTAATTTTCTGGCAAATTTATTGTCAATATCACTTAGAACGCTAAAGTTAAGCTTTTCAATTTCTACAGATTCCATTGTCACATCTGGCTTCTCTGGCGATATAGCAAACATTGCTATCTTTTCGTCACTATTTTCTCCTAGGAGTTCATCATAAAAGGCAAGCTCCATGTTGCAGTAAGGACACCAGGTTCCACGGTAAAAGCTTATTATGGCAGATTTGTTATCTAACAACTCTTTTATGGATACAGTCTCACCACGGTGATTTAAAAGTTGCCCGTCTGGTATCTTATCTCCGACATTAAGAGGCTTACTTTCGTAGCCAGCTTCTTTCAGATCTCTAGTCACTTTATCCATGTAATCCAACGTAGAACTTGGAAGTGCTTTTTTCTTATCACTATTTCTTTTTTCTAAAGCATCTTTTAAAGTTTTCATTTTGTCCTCCTTATAATCCAAATTTATTTGTATTTTTTTATTATGAAAATTTAAATTAAAACACTTAATTAAACTTATTAGTCATTTTTATAAAATGTCAGAAATCATTTTCTTGATATTTTCTTTAGTTGTCTCTTCTGTAGTTACTATCTGCCCACCCATTTTATCTTTTTCAAGGATCATGACCTCAAAGCATATAGAGCGGCTGAAAGACCTGCCGGACCCCCGCCGATTATAATTAGGTCATAAATTTTATCTACTATATCCCCCTATCCTGTATTTTATATGACCGGTCATCTTGTGGTGTTTTAAATTAAAAAACCTCATAGAGAAGTTTTTAATTTAAGATTAGTTTTATTAACATTTTTATTTCAATAAGACTTCGTTTAAAATAGTGTAAAAGTCATCTAAGGCGGTTTTATTGGCTGACATTTTCATTCTTACAAGTGATCCCTGCCAACTGCTTATTATAAAGCTGGCTAAGCTTTTTAGATCGACGTTACTTTTTAAATCTCCTTTCTCATGTGCCTCTAACAAGTTTTTATAAACTTGCAATACGATCTCTTTGGTGATATCAGCAGCAGCCTTTGATATTGATTCAGTGACATCTCCCATTTCCTGGCTGAGATTTCCTATGAAACAACCGTATTTTAATTCTTTTTCCACTGCATTTTGTATTCCTTGTTCAAAAAAATTTCTGATCCTCTCTAGAGGTTCAAGATCTTTATTTGTTGATAATATAATTTTATAAACGGGATTGTTGTCATAATAATGATGTATGGCATCTATGGCGTACTGTTCTTTATCTTCAAAATAATTATAAAAAGACCCCTTTGGAATACCTGCAGCATCTGTAATATCTTTTACACTTGTACCGTTGTAACCTTTCAGATACATCAAGTCTATTGAAGCTTTTATAATCTCGTCTTTTCTCATTTTTTTATTCTTCATACAAACAGTATATGACCAGTCGTCTCAAAAGTCAAGGTTTTTTTAAAAATATACTTTCAATAAAATAGAATTTAGTATTTAAAGACGAATATATATAGGTTTAAAAAAAAAGTAAAAGAGATGAAGTGGTTGTATAATGCTATAAACGAGTGAATATATTTAAATCTAATTGCAGAGGAGCTATGCTTTGAAAAATATGAGAATTCAGACGAGAGAGTATTTTCAAAACAAGGAATAATAACAGAAGAAAAATTGGCAGAGTAAAATATCAAATATTGATATTAAGCCTCATAAAATTATATATGTCAAGAAAAAATAGAACAGTCCGTTCTTAAAATGAAATTAAGATGTAATAAAAAAAATTAGATAAACTAAAAGGTTTTTAGTAATATTGCAGTAATATATTAATTAAGTGATTTTTTTATAGTGAATAAAGAATCACTGGACATTGTTCAGTAATAGGAGGAACAGGTTATGAAGGATTTTGTTCAGTTGAGTGACGGCGTGACTTGGACTGGGGCAATAGATCAAGATATGAAGAAGTTTCATGGAGAAGAACTTTCTATTCCCAATGGAACAAGTTATAACTCTTATCTTGTAAGAGATGAAAAAACTGTACTTATAGATACCGTTATCTATAAAAAGGGGTATGAGTGGCTTTTTAAATTAAAAAAAGAGATAGATCTCAAAGAGATAGACTATATAGTTATGAATCATAGTGAGCCCGATCACAGTGGAGGTCTCTTAGAACTCATGAGAGAGATTCCTGACACTCCCATAGTTTGCACAGAGAAAGGAGTGGAAATCCTCAAAAAATATTATGGTAAAAACTGGAATTTCCAACCTGTAAAGACCGGAGACAAGCTGAATATAGGTTCTAAGGAGCTTATCTTCGTGGAGATGAAAATGCTTCACTGGCCTGACAGTATGCTAACTTACCTTACAGAAGAAAATATACTTTTTAGCAATGATGCCTTTGGTCAACACTATGCAAATTACGGTTTATTTAACGATATGGCAGACCAGGACCAGCTAAATTATGAGTGTATGAAGTATTATGCCTGTATTCTGAATCCTTTTAGCGGTATACTAAAGAATAAGCTAGAAGAAGTGTTGGCGCTGGATCTAAAGATAGACATGATCTGTCCTTCACACGGAGTTATCTGGAGAGATAATCCATTACAAATAATTCAGAAATATCTGAAATGGTGTAACAGCTATAGCGAATCACAAGTTACAATCGTCTACGACACTATGTGGGAAAGTACCAGAAAAATGGCTGAATCTATTGCTGAGGGAATCAGCGATGTGAGGCAAGATTTAAGGGTTAAACTATATAATTCAGGTAAAAATTCAGAAAATGATATAGCTACTGAAATATTTAGATCAGAAGGATTTCTTTTGGGATCTTCTACCATAAATAACGGAGTTCTTCCCTATATGGCTGCATTGACGGAATCCATCAAAGGTCTGAAATTTAGGGATAAAAAAGTAGGTGCCTTTGGAAGTTACGGTTGGAATGGAAAATCACTTGATATTCTAAATCAGAGCTTAGATGAAATGGGGCTAGAGAGGATATCAGATGGTGTAAAGACCATGTGGAATCTAGATGATGAAGACCGAGAGAAATGTATAGAATTTGGTAGGGAATTTGCAAAAAGTCTCTTTGTAGAACTGCTTTAAAAACTGTTTTTAATAAATTTTAACATAAAAACTAGGAGGTATGACAATGGCTTATAGAATCAATCAAAGTGAATGTATAGCTTGTGGTGCGTGTGAACCGGTTTGTCCAGTTAGCTGCATCTCAGAAGTGGTAGACGGTAAAAGAGAGATAGATGAATCGGCATGCATAGACTGCGGTGCCTGTGCTGGAGTATGTCCTGTAGAGTGTATAGCTATAGCGGAGTAAGAAAAAAAATATATTAAACATAAAAAGGAGGTATAAAATAATGGCAAAATTATTGGAAGTTTACAAATGTGATCTATGCGAAAATATTGTAGAGGTTTTTCATGGGGGAGCCGGAGAATTAGTTTGTTGTGGCGAGGCTATGAAATACCAGGAGGAAAAAACTGCAGACGGGTCTAAGGAAAAGCACGTTCCTTTCGTGGAAAAAATTGAGGGTGGATTCAAGGTTCGTATAGGGGAAGGAGCAGAGCATCCTATGACTGCAGAGCACTATATTGAATGGATAGAAATTATAGCTGACAATAAAGTTTACAGACAGAACTTAAAACCTGGAGAAAAACCAGAAGCTGTATTTATGATAGATGCAGAGAAAGTTGTCGCAAGAGAATATTGCAATATTCATGGTCACTGGAAAAACTAATAGTAAAATAATTTAAAAAGCTCCCAGTTTTTCTGGGAGCTTTTTTCTGTGAAAACAAGTAGTAACAGATGTTACCGAAAGTCTGTAATAAAGATGCTATTATATTTTTATCAAAGACAGTGAAGAAATAGAGGCATAATTTACTTAAGTCGCTTTTCATTTCAAAAGGGAGGATATTATGAATAAAACTTTAAAAGTAGAAAACCTAGGTCAAATGATAAATTACCAAGATGGTTCAGTTGTAAGTAAGATACTCATCGGTAAAAAAAACGGGACGGTAACACTTTTTTCATTTGATGAGGGACAGGTTCTCAGTGAACATACTGCACCCTTTGATGCAATGGTTGAGATATTAGACGGTAAGGCTCTTATAACAGTTTCAGGAATAGAATACATACTAGAGAAAGGTGATATGCTCATAATGCCTGCAGATGAACCTCACGCTCTGAAAGCAGAGGAAAGATTTAAGATGCTTCTTACAATGATCAAGTCGTAATTTCAGGAGACAGTTCTAAGAGCTGTCTTTTTTTTGTATCTGGATTTGTATAATTAACCCAAGTTGCTACTTGAAAGAAATTCCCATAAATTACTGAATTTATCTGAATATCAGAATCAAAAGATTTTGTCACGAATGGACACTAATAAAAGATAGGGAAATCAACACGAATAAGGACAAAAGCTTTTGGTCACAGAGAAAAGAAGAGAGTATCACGGAGGAGAGCGATATTAAAGTCAAAAGATTTTATCACGAATGAACACCAATAAAAGATAGGGAAATTAACACGAATAATAACAAAATCTTTTGGTCACAGAAGACACAGAGACGGGAGAAGAGTTTCATAGAGAAGATTTTTTGAATTTTCAAGTCGCAGGGCTTATACAGGAAAAAAACTGCACTCAGCCGTCATACAGAATAAGTTCCGCAGGGAACCGAGGACTGTAGCTTACAAAGGCGATAAAAGAAACATATACTCACTAGACGTTTGAAAATTCTTGAACTTTTCTGAGAGATAAGGAACAGATTTCTGTAACTATATCTCTCGACTCTGGAAAATTTTTCCAGAGTTTCCTTAAACTTCTTTCAAGAGAAAAGTAACGAATCCCGATAAATTCAATACTTTAATTTAATAAAGGTAGCAACCTAGGTTAATTAATTGCAAAAGAATTCATAGATATATTCTGCTATTAAAATACATAAAAACTTTCACTTCTGAAAATGGAAAATAGTTTTCAACATTCAAAGAATGAGAAGAAAATTCAAGAATGAAATGCTATTTTTAAAGTTTTTCTAATTCTTGTGAAATATAAACAAATGAGAATACAACCCGGTTACTGCTAAGGTATTTTCTCAAAAAAACAAATTTTAGTAACCTGGTAAAAGACAAAGTGAACCAAGTAGTCTAAGTGCTTAGTGCCAAACCAATGAAATTAAAGTTTAAAACACCCCATGAAGTATTTTGGGGTGAAATCCAAGAATGTTGTATTTAGTTTGACAATCTAGGATTTTTGTCAACGGAGAAATAAAAATATTTAAATTTACTGAACTTTTTAAATAGTAGTTTTATCAAAATGAAAATCAAGTCTTTGATAAAATAATAACTATAGCAACTAGAATACCTGTAGCTAAGACAATTAAACTAAACTTCTTATGCTCCTCTTCTGCCTTGGGTAAAAGATGAGTAGCACCCACATAGATCAAGGCTCCTCCAGAGAGTGCTAGTAGGGCACCAAGCTTTGACTGATTGATCCTGCTGATTAGAGGATATGAAACAAGCATGCCTAGAGGCGTTGTAAGGGCTGCGGCTAGAAAGGACATAAGGAAAGAGGAACGTTCGCTAAATCCACTCTTAATTAATACTAAATAAGTGATTATGCCTTCAGGGAATTCATGCAAGACCATACCTGTAGTCGCCAAGAATCCTGTGAAAATACTTACAGTGAAAGAAACTGAATAAATAAATCCATCAATGAAAGAGTGTAAACCAATCCCCAGTATTGTTATGAGGCCAATGTTATAATCCAATTTCTCTGGGTCTTTTTCGCAAACGAATGCAGTTAGGAAGCGGTTAAACATATATAATCCAAAGAAGCCTCCTAAAAGATATTTGGGAGCTTGTGGATTCATGGAAAAAGACTTTGGTATAATGTGAAGAAATGAAGAGGAGATAAGTACACCTACGGCAAAACATATAAAATAGGTGGTATTATTTTTACCCCAATCTGCAAATTTACGTATTGTATATATACCGGCAGAAGTAACAATAGTAGCAAAAAGACTCCAAAAAAAACCTATCCAAAATGTATTTTCCATATTAGCCTCCCCCTCTAATTTTTGATATATTTATTTCTAATAGAATCATTGTTCTATAATTTTTTTCGTTGTACTTAAAATTCAAACTTATAATTTTCGTTATTTTTTAGACTTTCCTGAAAAGGATTTCAATTTTTAATTAGAAGAATAATTATAATATCCTTTTATATTTTTAGTTTTGGTTTCACAATTTTTGATATACATGAACTAGATTTTGATATTTAAATTTAACCTGTGTCTATTTTACAATATTAATTTAAATAGATAATTTGAAAGTGGGATTGTTTTATTGATAATAAAAAAATCGATGTATATTTAAAATGTGCATATGCACTTATAAAATTGATAATTTTTTAAATTTTTTTAAAAATAATCACAAAAAAAATTAAACTTATATTAAGTAGGAGGGGATTTAAATGGGAACAAGAAGTAGAGAGATTGTAGATCTAGACGTAAATGAGCTTCTAAAATTATTGAACAGCGCCTATGCAGATGAATGGCTTGCATATTATCAGTATTGGATAGGAGCTCAGGTTGTAAAAGGACCTATGAGAGAAGGGACAGTTGCAGAATTGTTGCAGCATGCAACTGAAGAATTTACCCATGCACAGTGGGTCAGTGACAGGATAATCCAACTGGGAGGAACTCCGCCTATTTCTCCAGAGGAGCTTCTCAAAATAACTCACTGTGGCTATGATGCACCACTCGATCCATATGTGGAAGAGATATTAAAACAAAATATAAAAGGTGAACAGTGTGCCATAAGTGTATATAAAAATATAATGGACGTTACAAAGGACAAGGATATGGTAACTTATAATATGGCCCTTAAAATACTTGAGCAGGAAGAAGAACATGAAGAAGATCTTCAGGCGATTTTAGAGGATATTGAAATTATGAGGAAAAGGTTTAGAGGTTAATTTTTTCAGATCAAAAAAATGAAAATTTTAAAGGAGCTCATCTTAAAAGCTCCTTTTTTCTTTAGTTTAAAATTTGATGTGCCGTCTATAAATAACCTTCTTAAAAATATGACAATATTAGCTTTTCAATTTAAATCTAAAGGTCTTAAAAAGATACATTTTTATATTCTTGTCCCCTACCTTTACCGGTGTTAGTTTCCAGTTTGTGAGGGTTTTTCTCACTTCCTCACTAAATCCAAATTTGTCTTTTTCACTATAAAATTTGATCTCCTCTATACTCCCGTCTTCATCAACCAGCATCCTCACCTTCACAAGAATCTCACCACCAAATCCAAGTTTTTTTGCAATCACCGGATACTCAGGGTCCGGATTTGATATGAACCCGTACTTTAGTCCAGGTACTCCCTGGTTCTTTGCCACGATACTTCCATCTGACAGTTTGTCAAAGCCCTCGCCTATTTCATTAGAGGAGTCTGCTATTTTGTTCTCATCTGTATCTGTTTTGATCTCTACTGTCACATCCTTATCCGAATTTCCATCAGCTTTTCCGTGAGACAGCTCTTTACTCTGTTGAGATTCCACGGGATTTTCAGAGGTCTTTTTTTCGCTTTTTATCTGTTCTGTCTGCTTTTTTTCATTTTTATAGGTTTGTTCCTTCTTTTTAGTTGTTTCTGCATTTTTTTGAGTGAAGTCCCCCTTTGGAACTATATTCTCCCTATTACCTTTTTTTATCTTTTTGACAGATTTTTTATTTCCTGTAGAGGGATTCTGCTTACTGACGATGTTGACTATGTTTACGCTAACTTTGTCCCCCAAAGTGTCAATATTTACCCTGTTTGAATTCATGAGCACAACTGTGTATAAGATTGTTATATGTAAAAATACTGATATCACTAGATTTTTCATTGAAATTTTACTCCTCTATTTAAAAATAGTTTTTATCTTTTCCAGCTTCCTCATAAAAAAGTATAGCACTATAAACATATAAAATAAAATAATTTTTATTGAATGGATTTTCATAAAATTTATTTATAATATATATACATCCTTTCTATCAGCTTAAAATCAAAGGAGTTTTTGTGTAAAAAATATCTAGATTATGTTCAAGAGTGACTTATTTGTTGACAACTGAAGATTTTTTTTGTAAACTCTTCACAAAAGAATATATATATCTTTGGTTCAATTTAATTTGATTAAAAGGGAAGTGAGGTGAAAATCCTCCGCGGTCCCGCCACTGTAAAGCCGATGAAAACGAAAATACCACTGGAATTTTTTCGGGAAGGTTCGTAAGTAAGATGACGCTTAAGCCAGGAGACCTGCCGAGATATTATTTATACTTACCTGCGAGGACGGGAGAGTGTATAGAGGACATCTGACTTTTGTATGCCCTTTATATTATCTCTTGAAACGTAATCAATTGTTTTAGGGGATTTTTTTTTTATTGATTTATTTAAAAGGGAGAGAGTTTATTATGAGGGGAAAAATGTTATTGGGAGTATTTCTTATCTGTGCTTCACTCGCAATGGGAGCAGAGAATGAATTTTTTCAGGAAGAAAGTATAGTAACCACAAGGTTGGAAGAGAGTGTTATAACCTCAGAAAGATTTGAAACTACAGCAAGGAACACACCCAAAAATACCACTATTATCACCAGAGAAGATATCGAGAAAAAAGGTGCAAAAGATGTCATCGAAGCTTTAAAAGGAGTACCAGGTATCAATGCAAAAAATGGTTTCGGAAGTGGTTCTGTGGATATTAGAGGTCAAGGTGACACTCAGGTTTCTAATGTATTGATTCTTGTAGATGGGGTTCCACAAAATTCTTTAGATTTGTCAGGACCGAGGATAAGAAATATCGCAATACAAAATGTTGAGAGAATTGAGGTTATTCCTTCTGGGGGAGCTGTTCTTTATGGTGATGGTGCCGTAGGTGGAGTTGTAAATATTATTACACGTTCAAAGGCTTCAAATGAAGGTTACGGTAGCGTGTCTATGGAAGCAGGATCAGATGGGATGTTTAATTACGGAGCTTCCTATTCAGGAAAAGCTTCTGAAAATGTTATGATTAATTTAAGTTATTTTGATAATAATAAAGACGGTTATAGGGAAAATGGAGATTATGATACCAAAAGCTTTGAAGTGGGAGGAAAATATCTTATATCAGAAACTGAAAGTATTTTATTCAAATATGCTAGGAATGAGGAAGAATACGGTATGCCAGGGTCTCTGACTAAATCAGAAGTAGATGCAGACAGGACACAGGCCGAAAGTTCTCTAGAATATGGGACAAATGATGTAGATTCTTATACTATGTCTGGTAACAAGGCTATAACTGAAAACTTAGAATTTCTTATGGACTTTAACTATAAAGAGGGAGATTCATATTTTAAAAATGATGGCGGTATATACACTTACGACAGAACAGATGACTCGAAACAGCTCACAGTTAAGCCTATGTTGAAATTTACCTATGCTGAAGACAGTTATCTAATTGGTGGATTTAGTTATTTAAATGGAGAAACTATAACTGAGTATCCTGATTATAATTTAAGTAGTAAGTACGAAAAAGAAGCCAAGGGATATTTTATATTAAACAAATATACCTGGAATAAGCTTCAGTTTACTCAGGGGTATAGGCATGAAGATACTAAATATGAATTTTCAGATGGGGCAGAATTTTTGAACGATAAAGATTATAACAACAGAGCAGCTGAATTAGCTGTAAATTATCTTTATTCAGATACAGGAAGTACATTTATAAGTTTTAATAAGGGTTTTAGGACTGCCAAGACTGATGAACTTTATAGTGAATCAGCAGATAACATTTTAGAACCTCAAACATTTGAAACAATTGAGTTAGGAGTGAAAGACTACATTTTTAATTCTTATATAAGCACCAGCATATTTAAAACGCTTACTGAAGATGAAATTTTTTATAATAAGTTGGAGTACCAAAATGAAAATATAGATGGCGAAACTGAAAGGTTAGGTCTAGAAATTTTTGCTGAACAGTATTTGGGTAAATTTACTTTAAGAGAATCATTTACTTATATAGATCATGAAATCAAAGATGGAGATTATGAAGGGAATGAAATACCGGGAGTTTCTTCACATCAATATTCAATAGGTGGAACTTACGATTATAATAGTAATCTTTCCTTTGATACTGGCCTGAACTATTATGGAAGTGCTTATGCTTCAGCTGACTTTGATAATAGTGTTGGCAAAGTAGACTCTTATATAACGGTTGATTTTAAGGTCAGTTATGACTTTAAAAATGGTTTATTTCTTTATGGTGGGGTAGATAATATATTTGGCGAAGAATATTATGAATATGTTGGTTATACAACTGTTTCAGGATATACAGATAACAAAAGTTATTATCCGGCAAGCGAGAGAACTTACTATGTAGGAGCAAAATACAATTTCTAAGTTTAAGATCTGAGAAAATTTCTATGACTTTATAAAAATATTTTGAATTTATTACTTAAAATATATTAATTTGTTTTGAGTTGTTTTTTCTGATAAAATTTAAGAATTAGATAATTTAACCCAAGTTGCTACTTAAAAAAAATTATTATAAATTACTGAATTTATCTGAATATCAGAATCAAAAGATTTTGTCACAAATGGACACTAATAAAAGATAGGGAAATTAGCACGAATAAGGACAAAAGCTTTTGGTCACGGAGAAAAGAAGAGAGTATCACGGAGGAGAGCGATATTAAAGTCAAAAGATTTTATCACGAATGAACACCAATAAAAGATAGGGGAATTAACACGAATAATAACAAAGTCTTTTGGTCACAGAAGACACAGAGACAGGAGAAGAGTTTCATAGAGAAGATTTTTTGAATTTTCAAGTCGCAGGGCTTATACAGGAAAGAGCCGCACTCAGCCGTCCTACAGAATAAGTTCCGCAGGGAACCGAGGACTGTAGCTCACAAAGGCGTTAAAAGAAACATATATTCACTAGACGTTTGAAAATTCTTGAACTTTTGGTTACTTTTCTTTCAAGAGAAAAGTAACGAATTCTTATAAATTCAACACTTTAATTTAATAAAGGTAGCAACTTAGGTTAATTTAGTTTATTGTCACTTTTCAAAAACAGAAAGGAGTATTTATGCATTGTTTTCCAGATATCTGCTATAAAAGTAAGGTATGTGATCTGACAGATGAAATAGATATACTTTCCTCCTTTGCAGGACAGGCCTTTGGACAGTGTGAAAACAAGAGTATGAAAGAAGATCTTCTAAAAATACTAAACCTTACCTACAGACTTATGGGGAAGCTGAGAGACAACTGTGATTTTGTAAAAGAGGATAAATTGATGCTAAAAGAGATAAAAAATAGGTATGATAAAAAAGGTGAAAAAATCAGAAAGCACATATTTATACTGCCCCAGGGAGATCTTTTGGCTGGAAATCTGCATATCTGCAGGGCTTTGTCCAAAAAAGTATCCCGAATGTTTTCCAAGGCAAAAAGTGAAATAACATTTGAGGCCTCTGAGATAGAAGAAGCCATCAATATGCTCAGTGATATTTTTTACAATATGGCTCTGTGTACAAATTATGAAAATAATGTTGAGGAAATTCCAGTGGTGCTAATTCCCGAAAGAAAATAAAGTAAAGACTAAAGGCGGATAATTTTATGAAATTACTTAGTTTTATACCCTCAGATAAAAACTTAGATTTTTTTCAAAATAATATCAATGAGTACATAGATGATCTTGGCTTTGATGGGATTGAAACAATGGCAGGTTCCTACTATCCCATCTCTATATTCAAATCAGTCAATGTCAAAGGAATACATCTGATGTATTTTCCCACATGGCTTGAATTCTGGAATGGAGACAGAGAGACTCTCATAGAGGATTTTGTTGATGAAGATGGGATAAAGGGATATTACGGAGGCTTAAGTAGAGAAGTTATGCTAGATTACTACAAAGACGAGTTTAAAAGAGCAAAAGAATTAGGGGTTGAATATATGGTCTTTCACGTGTCTCATGTAAGACCTAGGGACATTTTTACCTATGAGTTTGATTATTCCAATATGGAGGTTTTAGCAGCAGCAGTGGACCTTGTAAATGAAGTGTTTAAAGGGGAAGGCCCTTTACTTCTTTTTGAAAATCTCTGGTGGCCCGGTCTGAACCTGAAATCTGTAAAGCAAACTGAATTTTTTTTGGAGTCCATAAACTACAAAAATAAAGGACTTCTTTTAGATATATCCCACCTGCTCTGTTCAGATAAAAATATTAAAAGCATAGAATCTGGAGTGGGTTTTTTAAGGGAGAAAATAAACTCTCTCGGTGAATTGAAAAATCAAATAAAGGGTATTCATCTTAATTTTTCATCATCTGGGGAGTATCTGGAAGAAGATTTTTCAGAAATCCAGGAAAAATGGGAAGGATCAGGAAGAATAGAAAGGTATCATATAGAGGTTTCCCATGTTAAAAATATTGATACTCATCAACCTTTTGAATCCTATGAAATTTTAGATATATTGAAGGAGATTCCTTATAGCTATCTTGTGTTTGAGCTTGCTTACAGAAGTATAGAAGAACTGACCGAAAAAATTAAAAAACAGATGAAATATTTAAACCAGCCGACATAAATATCGGCTGGTTTTATTTTATGGATATGATTTTTGTAAAAATATTTGGGAGTATTATTTTCTACTGTTCATTAAAAATTTTCATGAGCTGAGGTATTCCCTCTTTGATTGCTCTAGATCCTGGGAGTACGAAAATATGCTCATCTACTTCATAAAGCCTTACATTTTTTACCGCAGATAGTGGCTTGTATTCAGGTGACGATTTGAGTATCTTTATGTTATTTGTGCCCCCTATAATGTAGTCGGGATCATTTACAATAAGTTCTTCTAGGCTATATTTCCAACCTTCCCTGCTTCCGGCTATATTCCTTCCTCCTGAAATATTTATCAGGTCGTTTATAAAAGTTTTTCTGCCGGCTGTATATTCTCCGTTACCAGCTCCCACAACAAAATACACTTTAGGCTTATTCTTAATAGCTTTATTTTTATAATGGTAAGACGCTACTCTGCTTTTTAAATCGGCAGCAACGATAACTCCCCTTTTAGGAACCCCTATAGCCCTGCTTACCTCTATATATTCATTATAAACATCCTCTATACCTTTGGGAGTCTGATAGACTAAATATTTTATTCCTATGGATTTTAGTTTTTTTACAAAATTTTGATTATAATGTGACTCCATGAGAACTATCTGGGGTCTTTTAGACATTACTTTTTCAAGGTTTGGCTCCATAAGAGAGCCCATTGACTCTATTTTAGATGCCTCTTTCGGATATCTGCAGAAAGATGTCCTCCCTACTAGCGCCCCTTCCATTTTAAGATCATATATCTTCTCTGTTATCCCTGGAGAAAGGGATATGATATTTTTTAATTTTTTACTGTTTTTCAGGTCAGTATTTTTTAATCCATCTATAAAAAATGAATTATAGTATTTTTCATCATTTTTTTTTAAAGTTATCTTTTGAAAATCTATTCTGACTCCCTGAGATTCCACGTAGTCATCTCCTAGAATAAACTTATGATTTTGAATCTTTAAAATACCGTCTGCTTCCTGAAATCCTATATTTTCTATTTCATTTTTTGAATAAAAATTTATTCCCTGGACATTTATATAAGAATAACTAGCTACAGATGTTAAACCAAACAAAATAAATATTAAATTTAAAATTTTATTTTTCATTACAGACAATCTCCCAGTACTATTTATTTGAATTTATTATAACATATTTTCTATTTTGACAATATTTGATTTGTATTATCGTTAGATAAATTTCCATATATTATTACCATACTTGAATTGCATATTTTCTTAAAAATAAACTTTAAGAATTCAAAAGAGGAGAAATTTATATTTTTCCAATATTATTCTAAGAAAAAGTTCCATAATTAGTGTATGAATGAGCTTAAAATAAGCCAATGATTTTATTCAACAATCTTTTTAAGTATATCTGATTAAAGTCTGATTCTTAATGTTATACCTAAAATAGCCTTTTATGAAAGGGGTGCACCGTATGAAAAGAGGCGTGAAACTTCTAAGATTAAATTTGGAGAAAGTATTCTCAACAAGAGAGGAATTGACCAAAAAAATAGGTGAATCTTATGGCATCATAAATCTCATGCTAAGTGATGACACAGAGATAGAAGACTGGTTTTTAGATAGGATAAAGGAGTATATCCCAGAGAAAGAGTTTGAGATGTCAAAGAATCTCATCTGTCTTGCCAGAAAGTCAGATACAACTAGAACCCATACAGTAGCAGAGATTGACAGTGCCGATGAAGCGGAAAAACAGTACTACCAGATATATCCAGATCTGCCTATTTTTTACGAAAATAAATAAAAAAAACACCCAAAGGGTGTCTTTTGTAATACAGGTAAATATTAATATTATGAGCTGTAAAGACGAGTATCTCCATTGATGAAGTATTCATAGTCTTTTTCTGTCTTTTCCATAGCAATATGTTTTGATGGGAATACAAAACTTTTTAATGTATTTTTGACAAAAAACTGTGTTTTCATGGAATTACATCTGGTGAAAAGCAAAGAAATTAATAATACCCAAAAATGAAAATTATTCATTTTTCCTCCTACCAAGTTATATTATAAAGTAAATTATACTGCAAAAGAGGCAAAAACACAATAGACATTTTGAAACAAAAAAGATACTTGAATTTAACCTATTATTTCATAGAGATAAGGACAGCAACCTACCAGAATTAAAAAGATACTCGTATAGGGGTGATCACAATGAAACTTGACTTAAAATTAAAGGAAGCTGGATTTTTAAAGGCCCTTTTAGAGAGAGAAGCTTCTAGGAACAGAAGAGATCTCAAAGAGCTAGATCCTATAGAGGATAAGTTTTTGTACAATATAACCATTGAAGAGACAGAATCCTTTGAGAGCATTGCCCAGCAGATAGCTGATAAACTCAAAACAAAAAAATAAATAAAAATTAAAAAGGCCCTTATAATTAAATATCTAAAGGCTCTTTTCATAAGATTTTTATTTGCTTAATTTGCTTTTGAGTTTTTCGTTTTTTTCAAAATTTCCATGGATTTTTTCGTTAAAAAGTTTGTTTAACAGTTTATCTTCCCGGTATTTTTTTAGCTTTTTGAGATCTGTATTAAGTCCCACATGCAGACTATAAGTCATCACAAGCAATAATGCTGCGAATGGAAGTCCTGAAATTACAACTGCAGTCTGAAGGGCATTTAAGGCATCTGTACCTCCTGCTATAAGAAGAGCTATTGCTAAAACTCCTTCCATAACAGCCCAAAAGACTCTTTGTGGCACCGGAGAATCTAGTTTACCACCTGAGGTAAGGTTGTCTACAACCAATGAACCTGAGTCAGAAGAGGTAACAAAGAAAGAAACTACTAAAAATATTCCAGTTGAAGACATTATTATTTTTAATGTTTGAGATACATCCATATTATGAATCATTTCAAATAATGAAGTAGCTACATTTGATTTTACTGCATTAAACAGAAGACCGTTACTTGATATATCTTGAAATAAAGCTGCACCTCCAAAAACTGACATCCAAACAAAACTAAGAAATGTAGGTATTATAAGTATAGCAGAAAGAAACTCTCTTACAGTTCTTCCCTTTGAAATCCTGGCTATGAACATACCCACAAAAGGAGACCAAGAGATCCACCAAGCCCAATAGAATATGGTCCAGCTTCCTTGCCAGTTTTCCTTTCCCTGCTCTGACCAGAAGCTGATATTGATAATATTATTTAAATAAAATCCAATACTGTTGTTAAAAAGTCTTACAATGAATAGTGTCGGCCCTATGAAAAGAACGAGCAATAAAAATATTGCAGCTATTCTCATATTGAGTTCAGATAAAATTCTGACTCCCTTTCCTATTCCAGATATAACAGATATAGTTGCTATCCCTGTTATTATGCATATTAACGATACCTGTACAGTTGTGCTTTGAGGGATACCAAATAAGTAATTAAGTCCTGCATTTATCTGCTGCGCACCAAATCCAAGGGACGTAGCCAAACCAAAGAGGCACGATATGACGGCTGCTATATCAATAATGTCGCCCCAAATACCAAAAACCTTGTCTTTGAGTATAGGGTAAAATACTGATCTTAGTGACAGTGGAAGTCCTCTGTTATAGGCAAAAAATGCCAGTGCCAGTGATATAAGGGCATATATCCCCCAAGGATGGAAGCCCCAGTGGTAAAATGTTATTCCAAGTGCAGAAGCTAATGTAGCCTTTTCTCCAAACATGGGTAAAACACTATTATAGTGGTATAGAGGTTCCCCTATACTCCAGAACATAAGTCCTATACCCATCCCTGCACTGATAAGCATAGAATACCAGGCAAAATTTGTAAATTCAGGTTTGGCCTCCGGACCTCCTAGTCTCACCTCGCCTAGTTTACTAAATAAAATGTAGACGGGAAATAACAGGAAAAAGTTTGCACTTAATATGAAAAACCAATTCCATTTTGTGGTTATAGTATTTTTCAGAGTGTTGAAAATAGTGTTTGCACCATCAGGATTTTTCAAAGTGAATATTAGAAATAATACTACTAATATTCCAGATATTATGGAAACCTGTGGATGGAAATCAAAACCAAACTTATTAAAATTTCTAGAATGTAGAAGTTTTGATTTTCCTTTTAATTTCTGTGTTTCATATATAGGTCCTTTTGAATACAATGTAATCCTCCTTTTTCTTTTATAAAAAAAGGCACTCTAACTCTATTATCCGAATGAATAATAGAGTTAGAGTGCCTTAGCTTCACCAATTTATACTTGACTCACTATATACCATTAAAAATAGTATAGTTCATTGCCTTTATAAAACTTCTATAAAGACCCTGAACAAACCCCAGTTCTACCGCTATTTTTCAATTAAATTTTCCCTATTAACGGTTAGCTCGAATCAGCACTGTATAAAACATTGTTGACCTCACAAACCAGGTACTAATTTAACCTACTTCATATTAAACTCAGGTAGTATGATAACAAAATAATAGTCTTTAGTCAATATTTAATGAATTTTGTAATATTTTTATACAGGGAGGTTGTTGTGGAAGTTTTAAAATATGACTTTTTAATTTTATCTTTAATATTTCTCATCCCTGGTTCAGTTATATTTATTCTGAGAAAAGACCTGAGGACAACAATAAAAAAAATGTCTCTGATCTCCCTTCCCTTTGCTTTAGCAGAAACACTGTTTTACCCTAGCTACTGGGAACCAAATTTTTTACTGGATATGGGGAATAGGGTTGGATTTGGGTTAGAGGATTTCATTTTCGTAGTATCACTGGCCTCTTTTACATCCACCGTATATGCTTTTACATTCAGAAAAAGATATGTAAAAAATAATCCTGAAAATCCCATATTATTTTTAATGAGAATATTTTTTATTTCAGTATCTATAATTATTTTAATTCTATTATCTGTCTGGATGAATGTCCCTGCCATATACAGTGCAACTTTTATAATGATAATTGTGCCGGTAATAATAATTTTAAAAAGACCTGATTTTTTACGCCCAGGTATTTTGGGAGGAACTCTTTCGGCTTTTGTGTATTTTATTTTATGCCTTGTTTTTAATCTGATCTATCCAGGGGTCTTTGAAAAAATATGGAATACTAATTTGTTATTGAATAAATTTCCTATGGGAGTTCCCCTGGAGGAATTGATCTACGGCTTTGGTGCAGGGTTCTGTGCAACAATAATTTACCCCTATATTTTTAATTATAAATTTGGGAGTTGATAATTTATGGATAAAGTAAATTCTTGGATAAAGGCCTCAAGACTACCCTCCCAGAGTTATATATTTTTCCCCCTGCTTTTAGGACAGGGTTTTTACTATAAAGAAACCGGGAATTTCAGCATTGTCTTTTTCATACTGGTACAGCTATTTGGTCTTTTGATACAGCTTTATATCGTCTATGCCAATGATTATTCGGATTATGAGATAGATAAAACCAACGATACTTTCAATATCTTCTCAGGAGGATCACGGGTATTGGTGGAAGGTCTCATATCGAAGAAGGAGATGAAAAAGGGGATACTTCTCGTAATGGGATTAAACCTCCTCTTAGGAACAGTTTTAACTATAGGTTTTGAGAGGACTAAGAGTATTCCCCTGATAGTGATCTCGTTTCTCCTGCTGTGGGGATACAGTTATCCCCCTATACGACTATCCTATAGAGGTGGTGGAGAAATACTTCAGACAACGGGAGTGGCTATAATCCTTCCTTTATTTGGTTATTATATCCAAGGGGGAACTTTTCAGGGATTTCCATGGATTTTTCTTTTGTTTTTCTTTCCCATACAGTTAGGCTGTGCCATGTCCACCAGTCTTCCAGATTATCCATCTGACAGAGAGGGAAACAAGAGAACCTCTACGGTGATATTTGGATTTGAAAATACCAAAAGATATATTATAATCATAAATTTTGTCAGCCTCTTTATATTTTATCTTGTTGCATGGCTTCAATTAAAGCCTCTAAAGTCCTATACCGTGCTTGCAATACCTTTAATATGCAATTTATATCTGGTATATCTAAAAAGTAAATCAAAGATATCCTCTTCATATTTGGATAAATTTGTTGCGGTGAATATTATCATAGTTATAAGTTTAACAGTTGGAAATACGATACTTTTATTTTTCTGAAGTTAAATATACTGTATTTATAGATGTAAAAAATCCTCCCATCAGGAAGGATTTTTTTAATTTATTTATCTCTTTTTTCCAAATATTCTAAGGAGATAGAGGAATAAGTTGATGAAATCTAGATAAAGTGCCAAGGCCCCTATAATTGAAACCTTGTCCACCACAGAAACATCCTGTGAAACAGCCACCGTGATATTATTCTTTATACGGTTCACATCATAGCCGATAAGGCCTATAAATATAAGAACTCCCATATATGATATTATCCAGTATAAAGTTGGAGACTTCAGAAAAATATTGACTACTGAGACAATGATAAGTGTTATCAGTGCTACTTTGAGTAAATTACCAAATTTGCTCAGATCCTCCTTGGTGGTGTATCCATAAACTGCCATTATGAGGAATATTGCCATGGCCCCGGCAAAGGTATACAGTATGGAAAGCCCCGTATAAACAATTGCTATGAGAGACAGAGTTATTCCGTTTAGTGCTGAGTAGAAAAGAAACAGGGCCCTGCTTTTAGCGGTACTCATATGGTATACCCTCATTGAGAGGATAAACACTAGGGCAAGTTCACCGATAATAAAGGCAAACATATATTTATATGACAGATTCAATAAAACCGGGTTGGTAAGTGTGAAAATAGAAGCAGCGAGAGTGACAAATAATCCTAAAACCATCCATCCGAAAACACCTGCTATCTTTTTTGTGACCAGCTGATCGATCTCTTCAGTAGAGAGATAGCCCCTATTTTGCATTCTTTCGTCCATAAATTTTCCTCCTTTGATATAAATCAATATTATAAAAATTTTGTACAGGGTAATCTAGAAGTTCTGTTGTCCTTAAAAGATTATTCACATAATCAAAATTCTATATAAAAACTCATATTCCTTTTATATTTTTCACAATTTATCCTGTTTAGTTCATTATATCTCACTGGGTACTTTATTCAAAGAAAATTCGAAACTTATTGAAATATTTTTATGTTCAGGAGATGTAAAAATAAAAGGAAACAAGAATATCCCCTCTAAAATACAATTAAAAGTATAGAGGGAGGTTCAGATTGATTATAGAAAAAGTGGAAGGGTTATATCAAGTGACTGCTATGAAACCTTTTAGAAAAACCCGGGGAGTAGTTTTTGATTTGGTTCCTAATGAGATAGTGAAAGAAACAGTATCTGTAGACAGGGTAATCCATGAGAAAGATGCCGTATCTCCAGGTGGGATAGGTGATGTGAAAAGGCCCTGGTATTTTCATCCCTTTCAAAGAGACAATCTACTGGTTCTCCATGGATACAGGACAGTTGAACTTTATACAAAAGATCATGGTGAAATTGTAGTCTTTGAAATTCATCCTGACAGAATATATAAAAACGGCGAACTTCTTTATGAGGAAGGAGTTATACTCTCATGGCCAACTAAGGTTTTTCACAGGATCACCAGTGGGGAAAAGGGCTCTGCCTCACTTAATTTCGCCATGAGAAAAAACGGATTTGATATAAAAACTAACTTTAATATTTATGATTTAGATCTTGATACCGGAAAATTTAGGGTCCTTAGGGAGGGTTATAAGGATCAAGTCTGATAAATAAATTAGTATAGGGGGCATCTCTATATGAAAATATAATTCTAAAATAATTTTTAATTCTTTTTTTCTGCATTAATCATAAACTCTTATTAAAATATTTTTATGATAAATTTCTAATGAACTAAAATTAGTTGACAAAGGAACAGTGGGTATAATAAAATTATTTGTTGGAACTGATTGTCTCTATGAAATAGATCATTGGGGGGGTATAGATGCAGGTCAAGAAGCCGGAAGTCAAAGAAAAAATCTATAGTGCAGCTTTTGAAGAGTTTTATGAAAAGGGATTTAAAAAAGCCACAATGAGCACTATTTCTGATAATTCAGAAGTTCCAGTGGGAAATATATACCGATACTTTACAAATAAAGAAGCCATATTTAAAGATATAGTGGAAGAGGTCTCTATAGAGCTGTCCAACCTCTTTTTAAATAGCTCAAAGATAGAATACTCATCATTAGATAAGCCCTACAGTGAGATTTTAAGAGAAGAAGTACTAGAGTTTGTAGAAAAACTCTTAGACTTGTCTTTAAAAAACAAAAGAACTGTTCAGATACTTTTTGAAAAAAGCCATGGATCTAAATTTGAAAACTTTAAAAAGAACCTGGAGCTACAATTTATAGAAAATGCTATATCTAATGCAAAACTAAATTTGAAAAATTCAAAATTGACTCAAGAAGACACTGAGCTTGTAAAAATTTCTGCAAAAGTTTTTTTAAAGGGTTTAGAGACTATAATGGTAAATTATTCTGACAATGAGGAACTGAAAAGAAATCTCATGTTTAGATTTTCTGATTTTTTTATAACCGATATAGGTTCTAGAATGAAGTTGGGTAAAATATAAAAGAGAAAAAAATCTGCCTGTTATAGGCAGATTTTTTTCTCTTTAGTTCATAGGGGCTAGTCACTTATGGTATAATATGGTAGCTTTTCCTATTAGAAAAATAGGGAGAAATACAATAAATACCCCGAAACTTATTAAGTTAGAAACTATTTTTTTCATAGAATCCCCTCGCTTTAATCTGGCAACGATACTTGATAAACACAGTTGCTTCCTATTTCAAATTTATTAAAATTACTTAAAAAACTTTTGAGTTTCTGATTTCTTTTTATATCTTTTTTTCTGACAAACAAAACCATATTTTTGTCACCTGAAACTCTTTTCAAAATATTAATATCCCTTATATTTATCACAGGTTCATTGAGATATACGTCCATATTTTCAGCTTTTTCAAAATTAAATGCATAATAACTGCCTTCTCTAGTTTCTGCCATAAGATTGTTACCCTTCTCAGCTAAAACCCTAAGTCCTATTTCATTGTTTAAGTCGTCCATAGTTAAAGAAATGGAAAAAATCAGAAAGAGCATTCCCCCTATAATTCCCCAGGATGACTTTTTAAAATCACCCTTTATTGCATTTAAAAGTGAATAGACACCTAATAGGGATATTAATATCATCCCACTGTAAAATACCACATTTCCTGCGAAGGGGAGCTTGTCTAAAAATGCAGCTACCAAAACCCCTGGAAACATTAAAACCAGCAATAATCCGGGAAGGGCCGTACACCATTTCCAGTATTTTTCCTTTGCCAACCTTCTAAACTGAATCATAGAAAGGAAAGTCACAAAGGGATAAACTGGGAGGAGATATATCTCAAGTTTGCTGCTTATAATGGAAAGCAGAACAAATGTGGATATGACAACTGTTCTAAAGAATTTTTCCAGAACTCCTGCATTTTTTCTGTTTTTTATTCCCAGAAAGAAAGTGGAAGCATAAAAGAGAGACCACGGGAGAAAGTTAACCAGAAATCCTGTAAAGTAATAATAAAAGGGTCTGTTGTGTTTAAAGGAATTTACCCCCCTTCCTACAGTCTGCTTTACTGTGAGATTATAGAGGTAATCTTTTCCCCCTTCAAGGTATACAAGGGCAAGCCAAGTTGCAGCCATACCAACCACCATGAGAAATCCCCATATGGGAAGATACTGATTTATTTTGGAAAGTTTTTTTTCCGTGGCAAG
This sequence comes from uncultured Ilyobacter sp., assembly GCF_963668515.1. NCBI lineage: Bacteria > Fusobacteriati > Fusobacteriota > Fusobacteriia > Fusobacteriales > Fusobacteriaceae > Ilyobacter > uncultured Ilyobacter sp. The sequence goes on from NZ_OY764866.1 coordinate 692,019, forward strand.
AAACACTACTATAGAAACAAGGGGAATGAGTATCCCTAAAGGACCCTTGGTAAACAGTGCAAGAAAGATCCACACCCATACAAGATAAGGCTCCCAGGACTTTCCAGTCTCTGTATAGCACCTATAAAAGCTGAATAGCGCAAGTACGATAAACAGTGTCATGAGCATATCCATCCTCAGAACAAGTCCGCCTCCAAGGAATATAGCGGTGGTGAAGAGCATCCCTGATGCCAGAGTCTGATCTCCTTCGTCAAGGACGGAGGAAGACCATCTGCTCATTACTATAAGTATCAAAAGGGCCGGTAAAAGACTGAATATTCCAATTGCAGGGACACTGTAGCTTCCCATTATGTTCTTTACCATCATGATGATCCAAAAGTATAGGGGAGGCTTGTCTGCATAGGGGATTCCATGATTGTAAAAAGCAAAGATATTTCCTTTATCCAGTGCCTCTGTTACGATGCTTATATACTTCAGCTCATTGTCAGGTGTAAGGTCTCTGAAGAAAAACAACGGATAAACAAGTAGTGCCATTATAATAAATACTAGTATTTTTCTGTTTTTCATAAACTCAATTCCTTTCAAATAAAATAAAACCCATTTAAACTATTTTAGTTTTTTGTACTTTTAGCCATTCTATATAAATAGATAACTTTATCCTCATCTTCATATTTATAATATGTATTTTTACTTTTAATTATAAATTTTGGACTGAGAGTTTTCTTTATTAATGATTCTTCCCTATATTTATAATATGTATTTTTACTTTTAATTATAAATTCAGTCCTAAATTTTTCCTTTATTAACGGTTCTTCTCTGTCGTCTAAAACAAAAAAATTATTGGGAAGTTCTTGAAGATCACCGATTAATTCTATCTTTTGCCCTACATTCCACACATTTGTGATTTCGTCATCATCAAATGTATAGATGGGGTATTCTTGTGGTCCTGAACTTTTGAGAGTACTCAAATATTTATATTCATTCCTGTATTCTGTTTTTACATACTTTTGTACAAACCATGTTACTGAGATATTGATTGTAATCATTAAAAAACCCGTCAGAAAAAGGATTTGCTTTATTTTCCTTTTTTCAGTAAATCCCATTATAAACTCGTATGAAAAGAATAAAAACACCACTGCAATAAATGATAAATATATGATTCCTATATATCCACTTCTATATCCTTTGAAGTAAAACATAGGGAAAATTAAAATCGATATTGTGACCATAAGTATGGTATGGATTTTTATTATAAAATTTTCTTTTTTTACAAGCTCTTTCCAGTCTTTGTTCATGAAATAAAAGATGAGGTGTGAGGCCATCATAGGAGTCAGTATATACAGTGGAACTCCGTATCTTTTTTTCTTCATTTTTATTAAAGATATCAAAACAAAAGTTATCAGATTCCATAAAAAAAGCATTGAGAAAAATTTATTGTCTGGGCTTCTTTTTTCTGACCATTTTTTGAAAAAAGAAGCGAGAGCAAAAATCATCCATACACCTATATAAATAATATAGTCAAAATAGTAAAATATGCTTTTTACATGTTTGTTCGACCAGGTAGAAGCCTCTTTATTCATGACAGAGATAAAGAGATCTTTTTGAGTTAGCATAATCGCTGCAGGCCATAAAGCAGCTAAGCTCACTCCTATAATAATAGTAAGAGATATTTTTTTCCAGCTAACTCTTATATTTGAAAACCCATAGGTTACAGAATATGCTACAAAAAATGGTAACATCATGCCATAGACAGGTATGGGCCCTTTACTGAGGAGTGACGCTCCCATGAAGACACCGGAGATTATGAAATCCCTTGTGTTCAAGGATTTTAAACCTATAAAAATATATGTAACACATCCAAACATAAAAATATAGGGGAACATATCCCAGGCATTATCATTTCCAAGTTTTATTATCATAAAGGTTGTGGTGCTTACAAATCCTGATATGAAAGCCAATTCAGGATTTTCTGTAGCTGATTTTACTAGGAAATAGATCAGAAAAATTAGTCCCAAGGTGCATATTGCAATTGGAAGTCTGAGGACAAACTCATTGGTTGTTGTGTTAAAAAATTTCATAAATAAAGCTGTCAGCCATGTGGGAAAGGGAGGTTTTTCAAATCTGAATTTACCGTTCATGGTGGTGATGATCCAGTTCCCATTTTGTACCATCTCTCTGGCAGTGACAAAATTTCTGGCTTCCATTATCCCAACTCTGCCAGCCCAAAGATCTGGAAACAGGGTTATCATTCCGTAGAAAAAAAGATAAAGAAGATTTTTTCTCTCTCTAGCCTGCATCACGACCTCCTGCCAGCCTCTCTTTTTTTATGAGGTAGAGGTTTCTTGTATAGATAAAGAGATTCGGAGCCTGACCCAGTATAAATACAGGGTCCTTTCTGTATATGGCATAGATCAGAAGGAAAAAGCTTCCCATTATACTAAATATCCAGAAGGAAAGAGGGATTACACTCTTGCCTGCCCTCTCGCTGGCCAGCCACTGAACTAGAAATCTCATGGAAAAAAAAGCCTGGCCTATAAATCCCAGTATTAAAAAAGGTTTCATTTTTGATTTCCTCCAGTCTCAAATTCATATTTTAAAATTCTATTTTTCATCCATCTTACAGCAAAGGCATCTTTTAGTCCTTTAAAAAGCCTGTTCCAAACTCCATATTTTGAAACTCCGAACTCTCTGTCATAATGCCTCACAGGGACCTCAACAACCTTAAACCCCCTGAGTCTTGCAAGGGTGGGAAGGAACCTGTGCATCCCTTCAAATAATACGTAGCTTTTGGCAACTTCCTTTTTAAATAATTTTAGAGGGCAGCCTGTATCCTGTATGTTGTCCCCTGTTATAAGATTTCTGACCCCATTTCCAACCAGAGAAGAGATTTTTTTCTTGATTCCGTCCTCTCTTGATGCTCTTCTGCCGTTTACCATGTCATAATTTTCAAGATATGGCAAAAGAGTATAGATATCTTCCGGGTCTGTCTGAAGATCAGAATCCATGGTAACCACAATATCTCCAGAACATTTTTCAAAACCCGCAGCCAAAGCGGCAGTCTGACCGTTGTTTTTCGTGAAATGATATACTTTTATATGCCCATTTTGCGAAGCTTCCTGGTCTAGTATCTCTCTGCTTTTATCTGTACTTCCATCATTTATAAGGATAATCTCATAGGATATAAACTCTTTCCTCACTGCATCCTCAACTTTTTTAATAAAACGTGATATATTTTCTTCTTCATTGTATACTGGTGCTATGACAGATATTCTCTGCATCTATATTCCTCCTTATTTTTAATCTTTTTCTTTTACCATATTATTATAGTTCGAAAAGATGAATATTTGGTAAAAATTTATTTTATTTTTTCATCATTTTTTTGCTATGATAATGTATAGTAATATCACATGGCTTATAAAAGGAGTTTTTTAATATGAAGAAAATATTGATTATAGAGGATGAAAAAAAAATAAGCAGATACCTACAGCTTGAGCTTGAACATGAAGGTTATTCGGTAGACATTGCTGATGACGGGATGATAGCACTTGAGTTATTTAAGAATGATTTTTATAATATAATTCTTCTTGACCTGATGCTACCAAAACTCTCTGGGGAAGAGGTGTGTCGACTCATAAGAGAAAAATCAGATGTCCCAGTGATAGTGCTTACTGCCAGGGATAAAACTTTCAGTAAAATAAACCTTTTGGACCTGGGGGCAGACGACTATATAACAAAACCATTTATAATTGGGGAACTTTTAGCCAGAATCAGGGTGGTTCTGAGAAATAAAAAAGAGTTTTCTAACGGTAAGTTGGCCAGCTATGGAGGAATACGGCTCGACTTGGGCAAGAAAATAGTTTACGTCGATGAGAAGGCAGTTTCCCTTACAAAAACTGAATTTAATCTTCTTCATTATCTTATTTTAAATAGAGAGATAGTTTTATCTAGGGAACAGATGTTAAACAGTGTATGGGGATATGACTATGCAGGAGGAGAAAAAATAGTGGATGTATATATAAAATCTCTAAGAAAAAAGATGGATTACAGAGAACAAAAACTCATCCATACAATAAGAGGATTTGGATATATTTTAAATGAGGAGAGCTGATCTATGAAAACATTTTCTAAAGAGCTTTGGAAAAAATTTATGATTTTAATATTTATTTTTATTACAGGTTATGGTATTTTCATATATTCAATCTGGGGTTACTTTGTCAAGCAGTCTAAAAAAGATATTGTTATCACAGAAAATTTTATTATAAATGAACTCAAAGAACCTGAGCATCAGAATATAGAGGAATTTGTTAATTTAGCACTGAGAGAGAGTCCTAAAATAAATGAACTTTATATAATATTGGTTCATAATAATGTCGAATACAAAGAAGAAGGAACTCCCGATATACAAATTATAGAATCAGCAGATAGAATGCAGGAGATAGGACATGAAGATTTCTTTCTATCAACTAAAAGAATAGAAGGTCTTAACGACGAAGAGATAGTTTTGACTATAATAAGGGGGATGAGCAGAGAAAAATATTTCATGAAAAAAATTCTAAAGATTTCAGCGGGAATAATTTTTGTATTCTGCGGAGCTGCCGTATTTATTTCAAAATCTTTTTACCGCAAAGTGGTGCCACAATTAAAAAAATTGGAAGAGGCTACGAATAAGATAAATCTTACTTCCTTTGAGGCTGATATCGAAAAAAGCAGTTTTTTTGTGGAATTTTCTAAGATACTCTCTTCCTATGAAAAAATGCTAAATAGATTGGAAAATCAGGCTTCTGTCCAGATAGATTTTATAAACAATGCTTCACATGAACTTAAAACCCCTATATTTATAATAGGTAGTTATGTCGACCTTTTAAAAAGATGGGGTGGAAAAGACAGGAAAATTTCCAAAGAAGCGATAGAGTCCATCTACGGAGAGGTAAAAAATATGGAGATTCTCATAGAAAAACTTCTTTTTCTGGCAAAACAGGATAAAATAGACATTGTTAAGGAGGAAATAGAGATCGGAGAACTCATTGAGGAGATCATAAAAGAGATGGAAATTATCTATCCAAATCAGTCAATAAACTACTCCGAAACTTCATTTCATGTAAATTCTGACAGGGCTCTATTGAAGCACCTAATAAAAAATATAGTGGATAACGCAATAGTATATGGGGACGGGAAGGCTGTGGATATTTTTCTCTGCTGTGAATCTAACGTAACAATAAAAGTACAGGATCGTGGAGCGGGTATATCTAAAGAGGACCAATCTAGGATTTTTGATAAATTTTACAGGGCAGAACAGTCTAGAAACAGGAATTTGGGAGGGCATGGTCTGGGATTGTCCATAGTAAAAAGTATTGCAGATATTTTAAAGCTGGATATATCTTTTACAAGTGAAATAGGCGCCGGAACAACTGTAGAGATAACTCTTCCTGTAAATTAAAAATAAAACGAGTTCTGTTACCATTCAACCCAAGGATATTCCTCTCCTTAGGTAATTGAAAGTGACCCCAGTAATGAAATTCCTAAAAAATTCTTTAAATTCAAAAGAACACTTTACAAATCCATCATAAAGAAATAAACTATAAATAATTATTGTTTGCTTTTTATAAAGCCTTTAGAAAAGGATGGGATCGTTATGAGCAGTTACAGAGTTGTTTTGATACATGGATATAATAAAACCGAAAAAGATATGCATATTTTGGGAGAGTATCTGGCAGAACTGGATTATAAAGTGGAATACCTTAATCTCCCTCTTCTTTTTGAAGAGATAGAGCATTCCGTATCGCACCTCAAGGAATTTTTGTTTGGTCTTCAGAGGAGCGGTGTAAATAAAAGAGAGGAGATAATCCTTATAGGCCACAGCACGGGAGGCCTCGTGATAAGGGGGGCTCTCAGCGACAAAAGAATAAGGAGGATCGTAGATAAGGTGGTCCTTGTTGCCTGTCCTAATCTAGGCTGCAGACTGGCAGATTTGGCAAAGAAATATCTTCCCTTCATGAGTAAAATATTTAAAACTTTAAAATCTCTAGAAAGTGAAAATATGGAGAAACTTAGTATCTACAAGGGAAGAGGTGTGGATATAGCGGCTATTGCTGGAAGTGAATCCAATCTTTTTTTAGGGAGATTTCTGAATGATAAAAACGATGGACGTATAGAGGTTGATGAAGTTATGATGGGAGGTTTAAAAGATTTTCTGATTCTTCCATTGGGGCATAAAGAAATTCATAAAAGGATAGGTACAGCTACTTATATAAATAATTTCATAAAAAGAAGTAGTTTTTATGTAGACTAAATTTTAAAGGGAGGGATATAAAAATATGAAAAATTTTGTTGATGCTAAGTGGCTCAATGACAATTTAGAAGATGTAGTGGTAATTGATGCGAGATATGATGTGCATGATGCAGAATATGGAGATTCTGTCTATGAGAAGGATCATATTTCAGGGGCCTTCTATCTTCATATAGACAGAGACCTAGCAGGAAAGAAGGGAACTCACGGAGGATCAAGGCCGGTTCCTGACATCAATGATTTTATATCAAAAATAGAGGAAATAGGAATAGATAACAGCACTATGGTGGTGATATATGACGATTCCATCATTGCAGCAGGGAGAGTCTTCTGGATGCTGAAATATCTAGGGCATGACAAAGTGGTGATATTGGATGGCGGATATAAGAGCTGGCTTAATGCAGGGTACCCTGTTACAGACCTTGTACCTGAAAAAAACAATAAAAAAACTTTTGAAAAAAATGTGAAAAAAGATCTCTGTTGTGATATGGACTACGTCAAAGCAAACAAGGATAAAGATTTTGCGTCCCTAGTAGAATGCAGGTCTTATGAAAGATACCTGGGTAAAAATGAACCCCTTTATCCAAAGGCAGGGCATATTCCAGGGGCTATCTGTATAGACTCAAAATCTCTTTTAGATGAGAATCTAAAAATAAAGGACAGAGAGGAATTGGAGAATATATTTAAGTCCATAAAAAATAAAAGGGATATTATTTTCAGCTGCGGTTCCGGTGTGAATGCTGCCCTTGTTTTTGTAGCTTTAGATGAAATAGGGAAAAAAGGTAAAATTTATATAGGGGGATTCTCTGACTGGATAAGTTACGATGAAAATCCCGTCGAGATAAAAGATGGACATTAGAAACTGGCAATGGCCGGTTTTTTTTATTTTCTCTGTGTTTTTTCACAGATTCAAATAAAAAGTCCTGTAAAATTAATTCCAGACAAAGTCGTTGGTCTTAATTTCATAGTGAGTTTTTAAAAGTGACACCATCTGAAAAACGTCTTATTATTTTAATTAACCCAAGTTGCTACTTAAAAAAAATTATTATAAATTACTGAATTTATCTTAATATCAGAATCAAAAGATTTTGTCACGAATGGACACTAATAAAAGATAGGCAAATTAGCACGAATAAGGACAAAAGCTTTTGGTCACAGAGAAAAGAAGAGAGTATCACGGAGGAGAGCGATATTAAAGTCAAAAGATTTTATCACGAATGAACACCAATAAAAGATAGGGAAATTAACACGAATAATAAAAAAACCTTTTGGTTACAGAGAACGCAGAGAAAAAGAGGGAGTTTCATAGAGTGAAAATAAAAATCTTTTAATTTTCAGACTGCTTTCCCCTTTAAAAAATGCCGTTAAGAAATCATCTTGTGAAATCCACTTTCATTGAAATAAGGAGGTTTACCGACTATATTTCAATAGAAAGTTAGTTCAGAAGTGATTTGACTTAGAAAATAATGAGTGGAACGAGTATATTTTCTAGTTCTTGTAAAATTTATTTTTACAAGTTTCATTAATTTTAATTAGGGGTGCCTTTTCTTTGGTTACTTTCTTTGGGCAAGAAAAGAAAGTAACATAGGTTTTCGGATAAATTCAATACTTTAATTTAATAAAGGTAGCAACTTAGGTTAATTATGGAAACTAGAAGGATTTTGAAATTTTTTATAAGTTTTTTTAAGTGAAAAACGTTTATATTTACTATATCTATTTTTAAGTTCTTATCAGCGGTCTCCCTTGTAAATATATGGAATTTAATTTTAAAGACCCTTAAATTCGAAATGAAAGCTTCGTATAAGTTGACATTGAAAGAGCCCTCATATTATAAGTTGACATTGGTAAGGCGTAGATTCTAAACCACTCTCAAACCCCAGTAAAATCAAAGGATAAGAGTTTTTAGTCAACAAATAGTTATTTGTTGACTTTGGAGGGATCCCAGGTTATAATTTATCATAATGTTTAGGAGGGGATCATCTTGGAATTGGAACTACAGATCATACAGCTAGAAGAGGAGCTGAATAAAAATCGCAGCAATATCGTAATCTATACCCTTTTAGAAGACAAAATAAAGCAACTGAAAGAAGAGTTGAAAAAAAGCAGAAGGAAAAAAAAGAGAACTGCCAACAGAGATATTAAGTATCTTCGTCATGAGGAGTTTAAGCATCTCATAAAAACTATAGAGGATAATGGAGATTATTTCTGGATGAGAGACAAGCTTCTTTTTTTGATAGCCTTTGAATGCGGTCTCCGTGCATCTGAGGTGGGAAGCATAAAAAAGGAGGACTTCTTCGCCGACAAAAGAGAGATGTTCTGCAGGCGACTCAAGGGAAGCCGGAATAACACCGTGAAGCTCACACAGGACACCTCTATACTCCTGGAAACCTTCATGGAAAGACACCCTAACGACTCCCCCTATATTTTTCTCAGCAGAAAAAAATCCCCTATCACCAAATTCACCCTCAACAAAATTTGTAAAAAGTATTTCAAGTCAGCCTCCCTCCCTATGGAAAAAGCCCATTTTCACACGATAAAACATACTTCAGGGGTACATATGGCAGAGGAAGGACTTGATATCAAAGAGGTTCAGTACATACTTGGACACAGAAACGTGGATAATACCATGATCTATTTTGACTTTACAACAAAACAGCAGGAATCCTTGTACAGTAAACTGGGAAGATAATTTCTGTATTTTTTTATATAGGTCTTTTTATGAGAACTTATTTAAAAAGTCCCCGTTAGGGGACTTAAATATCTCCATCTATAATTTTTTTAAAATATTTCCATATTATCTCTGTAGAGTTGAAATTAGCGACTTCACCTAGAATTGGAGGCCAGCTTGTTTTTGGATGGGGGATGGTATGTCCTCCTTTTTTCACCTCTATAAGGATATTCTTCTTATCTCTATAGAGGAGATATTCTCCAAAATCTTTTCCTAGAGGTATTTTTGAAATCCCCGCTATTTTCAGGAAGGTGTCATAGCAGGAGTAAACTACACCGTTACTTTTTCCTGCAGAGTTTAGATCTCCTCCATCAAAGGGAACAACCCTGTCTCCTCTGCAGTTTATGAGAAGTATAGGGGTAGTTGAACTGCCCAATTGAAAATTTAAAAAGTTTTCATGGGGAAGATGGGAGCAGCAGAGAGCCATTCCCCTGAATATAGGTTGTTTCTCTGCAGCCAGTCGAAACCCTAGCATTCCACCATTTGAAAATCCATTGAAAAAGATATCCCTTCTGCTAGCCCCATAGACAGTAGCCATATAGTGAACAATTCTCTTTAGAAATTCTCCCTCATCCAAGTCCAGATTTTTAGCAGGATGCGAAAAAGATATTCTTCCATCAAACCAGTATGAACTGAATGAATCAGGGTATGCTACGATAAACCCCAACTCATCTGCAAGTTTTTCAAAATCAAATCCGGTAGCCCTTCTCATGATCTCGTGATTCCAATAGGCTCCGTGGCAAGCCATAATCACCGGGCAATTTTGCTTTATATTAGCTGGAGTATAATATGCAAAGGTACGCTCCACCCCTTGGACATTGATATTTCTCACTTTTATTCTATGATCTTCCACTCCCTTTACTTCAAGCTTAGAGATAGGAATTTTTATTTTTAGATGCACCTAAACCACCTGCTCAATATTTTTTAAGGGGAAAATTAAAACGTCACGGATGTTTCCGTTCTTATCTGGCTGTTCCTCTATAAAGGGAACATCAGTTAGCTCCACCTCTCCACAGTAGGTATAGACTTTCTCTTCATACATTTCAAATAAATGAAGATGAAAATCATTTTCCTTGGCTTCTACAATGGCTTTATTCTGTCTTTTAAGCTCCTGATTTCCAACTTTTCCCATTCCGGTAAAATAAAGTATGTTATTTTCTTTTCTGTGTTTATATAGACAGTCTGTAAATTTAGCTATAAGAACTACAGTTTTAGTTTTATTGCTTTTTCTTATACCTCCTTGATTTGTACACTGAAAAAGTAACGCTATATCTTTGTTCCCTATTTTGTCATCTAATTTTAAACTTTTATAATTCATAAATAGCTCCCTCATATACTTTTATACCTGCAAATTTATAAAAAAAAGGCTATTACAAGCCTTTATTTACACATGTATTCCATTAAAGACTTGTCCGACTTAGCCAGCCTTCTGCAAGCCTCTCTCGCCATATTCAGTATAAGAATATTAAATATTTTCATATCCTTATGAGAAAATTTGTGTAGTTGATTTTTTGGTATTTCAATAAATTCCGTCTCTTCCACAGTTTTTACAGAGGCCATATTGGGGAAAATACCAAGTATTTCAACTTCACCAAAACATTCGCCCTCCCCCATAAACATCATAGGGTAAATTTTATTATTGGATTCTTCGTAGACTTCTACTCTACCCTTTAACACGACATATATGCTTTTAGGAGACATCCCTTGAAGCATCACATTTTCATCGCTTGCCACTACCAGATACTTTGACTGATCAAGTATTTTACCTGCCTGCTCAGCATTTAATCCACCAAAAATTGAGATTTTGTCAATCATCTGAAGTATCTCTGCTTTTTTATCTTCACTCATTCATTAATCCCTCCAGCTCTTCTTAGGAGTATTTTTATTTTTCTCAGATTAAAAATTATTTTGAACCTATATAGTATATAACTTATAAAGTCAAAGAAGTCAATATTTGTGTTAAGAACTCTATTTTCTTTGTAAAGTGTAATTTTATTTTATGATCAATAGCTGAGCAACCTTACTTATAAGCTCATTTACTATGGGAATAAAATATAATACAGGTACTAAAAGGGCAGGAAGAAGATTTAGTGTTTTTATTTTAGTGATTTTTAAAATATTCATCCCTGTGCTGAGTATAAGAATACCTCCGATGATAGATATTTCACCCATTATTTCAGGAGTTGCATAGGGGCCCAGAAGACCGGCACTTAGATATATACTCCCCTGCCACACAAAAAGTATTGCTCCAGATAAAATTATACCTATTCCAAAAGTTGAAGCCAATATCATGGATGTAAAGCCGTCTAAGATGGCATTTGTAAAAAGTAAAGTATTATCGTTATTGAGGGAGCTTTCTATAGGTCCAAGTATAGAAAGAGTTCCTATACAAAAGAGTAATACCGCTGTAACCAACCCTTCTATCAAGGATTTTTTTCCCTCCCCCCTATACTTCTCACCCAAGTTATTTACCTTTTTGTCAAGATCCAGCCATTCTCCTATAAAAGCCCCTAAAACCATGCTGGCAACAAAAAGAAGGGGGTAGGAACTTTTAGTTAGATTTTTGACAATCCATGTCATTCCAAGAGAAATAGCCACCAGACCCACTCCCTGGAGCATTCTCTCTTGATAACGTTCCTCTATATTTTTTTGAGCCATGGAACCCACTATACTTCCCATTATAATTGTTCCTGTGTTTACCAAAGTTCCTATCATTTTTTCCTCCGATTTTTATGGCAAATAGCATTTTAGGTATATTCATTTATAATGCAACAATGCCATTTAGCAAAAACTCTGTAATCATATTTATCTATTTTTGTCCAAACACTTCCTTTAATTTAAAGACAAGAATCACCGAAGAAAGTATGAGAGTTATCAGGTTGGCAAATATTATGGGCATGTCCCCTGTATAGAGGCCATAAACAAGCCAAAAGACCACTCCCAAAACGAACATCATATACATTTCTAAAGAGATACTCTTAGTTTCCCTTGATTTTATTGTCTTTATTGTCTGAGGCAAAAAAGAAAGAGTTGTAAGTGATACCGCTATAAATCCAACATATTCCATCATGTTTTATTTCTTCATGCACCAATATTTTGAAAAAATCTAAAACCTCTACTGAAAATATAACACAGAGTGACGGATATGTACAATAACAAAATATATATTTCTTCTAAAAACCCCTATTTCCCTGATTCTAGGACATTAAAATTGAAACTTTTTTAAACTTTTCCTTGTACTATTTATTTTAAAGTATTAGACTAAGGTGTGTTAACTTTAAGTTAAATATTTGTAAAATTGAAAAACATAAAACCTAGGTTTATTTTTATATCTTGTAAGAGACCAGGAGGGAAAAATTGGAAAACAGGATTATGTCTAATGATAAAATTGACGGTGAGTTTATTTCCTTAGAAACTTCAGAAAACAGAATGATCGACAAATCTTTTTATACATTTTCAAGAGACACCAACAAGTGTGTCAGATGTTATAACTGTGTAAAAGTCTGCAGTGATATGCAGGGGATTTCTGTTTTTCAAGTTCAGGAAGATGGCACAGTGGGAATAAAAGAAAAGAATATGGCTGCTACCCTTTGCATCTCTTGTGGTCAGTGTATAAAAGTATGTCCCACAGGGGCATTAAAGGAAAAAAGTAATATAAGCTTATTAAAAAAACAGCTTAATAATCCAGATAAGCATGTGATCGCCCAGCTTTCCCCATCATTTAAACACACTATTGGGGAAGAATTTGGAATAACTTCAGGAACGGATACAAGTCCTAAAATTATAGCCGCATTAAAAGAAATAGGATTTTCAAAGGTATTTTCTACAGGATTTGCTTCTGATGTAAATATTGTAGAAACCAGTGCAGACTTAAAAAAACGTTTAGATGAAAATGGACCTTTTCCAGTATTCACATCTACATGCACAGGTTGGATAAACTATGCAGAAAAATTTTGCCCTGAATTTTTAGGTCTTTTATCCCCGTGTAAGTCGCCACAGCAGATTTTAGGGTCCCTTTCTAAGAGTTATTATGAAGAGTCAATAGATATCTCTAGAGAAAATATATTTTCAGTAGCTTTAATGCCGTGTATAGCAAAAAAAGATGAGGCCAATCGGTTTGACATGAAAGATGAATATGGGAATAAAGATGTGGACCTTGTACTTACAGTAAAAGAGGTGGCCTCACTTCTAAAGAAAAAGGGTATAGATCTAAATAATTACGATAAAATAGGAACCTTTGACAAACCTATGCAGTCTGGCACAGGGTCTTCGAGAATCAAAGCTGTAACTGGCGGACTTGCTGAAGCAATGCTGAGAAATATGGCTCATATGATGGGTGAAGATCCATTTTCCATTGATTTGAAAAGACTTAGAGGAATGGATGGTATTAAAATAACCTCTGTTGAATTAGAAGGAAAAAAGCTAAATATTGCCGTAGTAAACGGAATAAAAAATGTACCTGTTATTCTTGATATGATAAAGGATGGAATAACAGAGTTTCACTTGGTAGAAGTCATGGCTTGTCCCGGTGGTTGTGTGGGTGGAGGCGGGATACCTCTATCTAAAGACCCTGACATAATACAAAAAAGAGCTGAGAAAATTTATTCCTATGATCTTTCCAGTGAAGTCAGATGCTCCTGGGAAAATCCTGACGTAAAGACTTTATATTCAGAATATCTGAAAGAGCCCCTAGGAGAAGAAAGTCAGCGTCTATTTCATTTCCACTATAAGAATAGAAGAACAAAAAGAATTTTTTGATCAAAATATGTAACAAAAGCCCCTAGAGAATATTTCAAGGGGCTTTTGTTACAAAAATCTACTAAAATAAAAAACCTGCCCTAAGGCAGGAATTCAAATCAATTTAATTATTGAGCAGTAACGTTAGAAGCTTGTGGTCCTTTTTGACCTTGAGTGATTTCGAAAGAAACTCTTTCTCCCTCTTCTAATGTTTTGAATCCAGGCTTGTTGATTTGAGAAAAGTGTACGAATACATCTGTTCCATCTTCAGCAGTGATGAATCCGAATCCTTTTTCTTGATTAAACCATTTAACTGTTCCGTTTACCATTTGTAATACCTCCGTAAAATACTATTTTTAAATAGAAATAATCACTCATATAACCAATTTTTCAAGTATTAACCAAAGGTAAAACATACTGAAATTAGATATTAAGCTTACTCTATTACAAAATAATTATACACCCTAGAATTGCTTTTGTCAATATTTTAAAATATAAAAATAACTTATTATTTTTCTTTCCTCTCAAGTGTAGAGCCCAATTTAACTTGTGTTAAATTCAATTTTAAGATATAATTTAATAAAGAAGTATATATCTTAAAACGGAGGTAATTAATATGACAGACAACATGTTTCCTTTTCTAATACCCCTCTTGATAATTTTTTTAATTTTTCTTGTTGTGAGGTCATTTTGGTTATGGTACTGGAATATAAGCAAAAGAGTCTCCAATCAAGAAGAGATCATAAAATTACTCTCAGAAAATAATAGGCTTTTAAGGGAATTTTTATCCAAAAGATAATAAATCTTTATATGAAATTGACAAGAATAGTTCTAGATGTGTGAGCTTACTTTGTTAATAAAGATTTTATTCATTGAGTGTTTTATATTGATCCTTGCCTAAATTTAGATTATATAGTAAAATATCTCTTATAAAATTTAAAAGGATGTATGTTTAATGAAGTATAAGACAAAAGCTATTTTATTTATGATATTTTCTGGATTTGCATTTGGGCTCATGGGGGCTACGGTGAAACTTTCAGGGGATATTCCTGTGTTTGAAAAAGTTTTTTTTAGAAATTTTGTAAGCTTATTAGTTGCATTTTATATGATAAAAAAATCTAAAGTCAGTATCTTTGGAAAAATGGAAAATCAAAAATTTTTAATGCTAAGATCCATAATGGGACTTTTAGGAGTCTTTGCAAATTTTTATGCTATAAACCACCTTGTATTAGCTGATTCTACCATGTTAAATAAACTTTCTCCATTTTTTGTTACAATCTTTGCCTTTATATTCCTTAAAGAAAGGCTGTCAAAGATTCAGATACCAGCATTGATTTTTGCATTTTCTGGGGCTCTTCTTATAATCAAGCCACAGTTTAGCTTAGAAGTCCTTCCTGCTCTTTCAGGGGCCTTTTCAGGAATGTGTGCAGGAGCCGCTTATACAGTAATAAGATATTTAAAGGGTAAAGAGGAACCAGCAACGATTATATTTTACTTTTCCCTTGTTTCAGTAATTGGAACTATCCCATTTTTACTTTTCAATTTCCAGGTTCCTTCAAAATATCAATTGTTGTATCTTTTGGGAACAGGTGTATTTGCAGCCTTAGGACAGTTTATGATAACCTTAGCTTACAAATACGCCCCGGCATCAGAAGTCTCAATCTATAATTATTTTAGTGTGATCTCTTCTGGGATTATCGGATTTATTTTGTGGGGTGAGATACCCGATTTAAAGAGTATATCAGGTGCTGCAATTATTACCCTTGTCGCAGTTGTCTCATATTTTTATATAAAAAAAGAGGAGAGCCAAGTCCTAAAAACCTCTGTGTAGGATGGACTGCTCTCCATTTTAATATTTAAATATTTAAATATAATAAATATTGGCACTGTTTTCATTGTGTTTGTTCTTGAGGTCCTCTATACTTGTGTTATCTATTATTTGGTTTATGCTTTTTTCTATACTATCCCAGACCTCTTTTTGTATAGTATAACTTATGTCCTCTATTCTATAATTTTTAGGGACTGCACTCTCAATATCTTCTAGGGTTCTAAGTACATCTCCCACTCTTATCTCTTTTGGGCTTTTTGAAAGTAAGTAGCCTCCTTGCGATCCCTTTACACTTATTAATATTCCACCTTTTTTCAGAGCCGAAAAAATCTGCTCTAAATACCGTTTGGATATATTCTCTTTTTCTGCCACCTCTTTAACACTCACTTTTTTTTCTATGTTTCCTGCCATGTAGATCAAAGCTACCAGGCCGTAATGTCCTCTATTTGTTCCGATCATAATGCCTCCTAAAATACAGTCGTTCCATAGGAATTTAATTCTAAACTAATATTATCACACTTAAAATTTTGAGTCAAATCTCCCATTATATTTTAGGGATGATAAAAGTCCCGTGAGAAACCACGGGACTTTTATCAATTATACTATACCACCTAAGAGAGCATTCATATCGTCTAATGATAGCCCCCTTAGATTTGCTAACTCTTTCAACTGGTCATAACTTATTTTTCCTGGATCAAAATAAAAACTATTTGGATTGGAAACATATAATCCGCATACAGATGACAGAGGAGTCATGGCGTAGCCACTTGAAAGCTTAGCACCAGTTACCTCACCATCAACAAGCTTAAATATCTCCCTTTTCATAGAATGATCTGGAACCGAAGGATAGCCGATGGCTGGTCTTATATTAACCCTCCATATATTATTATTTACATATTTTTCCATCCATTCTGATGCTGCTTCTGCAAGCCTAGTCCCTAAAAGCTGATATATAATTGATTCATACTCATCATTTCCAGCGATCTCAGGCACCGATATTACAAAAGCCCCTATATGATCCTCTTTTGAAAAGAAATCAGCCAGGGAAATGGTCTCATTTCCCATCTGACTTCTAACCATAGGCAGTTCATAGTCTTTCTCTCCACTTACGATAAGGGTGTCCTCATCTTTGAAAAGATTAAATATACCAAAGGCACATTTTGCCTTTATGTTTTTATCTTTCATTTTTGAAAGAATCTCCTTGGATTCATCCAATACTTTTTTCTCCTGAGTATTTCCCTTGGATTTCAGGGCATGGAGAAGCATATCCCAGTCTATTAGAGGCTCTAACTCTTCGAGAGGTATCTCTATAAACTGCTTTCCGATCTCTTTAGGATACTCTATTGCATTGTCCAATTTTTTCTTTCTCTTTCTAGCTTCTTCTAAAGAGTGCATCTCTTTCTTATTTTTATTTTTTAAATAAGCGTCTCTAAGATACTCTGCTTTCTTTTTTCTTTCATCGAGAACATTGGCTTTCTTTTCAGATACCAATGAAGATACAACTGGCAGTGTCCCTGAAGCATCTGTTACATGGATTACCCTTCCAGAATACTTAGGTTCGATTCTCACTGCAGTACTTAGCTCAGAAGCCGCTGCTCCTCCTATAAGAAGTGGTATATCCATATTTTTTTCAGCCATCATTTCTGCGACTCTCTCCATCTCCATAAGGGAAGGGGTAATAAGACCGCTCAATGTAACCATATCTACATCATGTCTTAGAATAGCTTCCATTATCTCTTCCTTAGGGACCATTACACCTAGGTCCACCACATCAAAGCCATTACATTTTAATACAGTACCCACTATGTTTTTCCCTATATCGTGGACATCTCCTTCCACAGTGGCCATAAGGACTTTTCCCTTTGCATTTTTCTCGGTTCCCCCTGCCTCTATAAGAGGTGTCAGGAAGTCCACAGCTTTTTCCATAACTGCTGCTGATCTCAGTATCTGAGGAAGGAAAAGTTCACCCTTTTCAAAAAGAGCTCCAACCTCTTCCATTCCCTCCATCAGAACCTCCTGTATAACCTGAAGAGGTGAGTACTTTTCAAGAGCAATCTTGATATCATCCTCTATACCCTGGCTTCTTCCCTTAAGGAGATAACTCTTAAGCCTCTCCTCTACAGTTACAGGTTTAACTTCTACAGTTTTCTTTGCCGCCTTTTCAAAGGAGAGATTCAGAATCTCATCTACTGCATCTTTACCTCCAGCAAGAAGGTTTTCCACTGCTTTTCTAACCTCAGGAGTTATGTTTCCTGGATCCTCTCCCGGATTTACTATGGCCATGGTCATCCCGGCTTTCTCTCCCTCTTCGAGGAAGATCTTGTGAATAGTGTGTCTCAGGATATTATTCCCTCTAAAAGCAAAGGAAAGATTACTAACCCCTCCGCTCACTCCGGCCCCAGGGAGATTTTCTTTTATCCACTTTACAGTATCTATAAAATCTACTCCGTGCATTCTATCTTCCTCTGTTCCTGTCCCTACAGTGAGAACATTTGGATCAAAGATAATATCCTCAGCAGGGAAGTTATTTGAAGTTAAAAGTTCATAGGCTCTTTTACAGATCTCCTTTTTCCTCTCTGAGCTCACAGCCTGTCCCTTTTCATCAAAGGCCATAACCACAAGAGCTGCACCAAATTTTCTCACAACTGTTGCTTTTCTCAGAAATTCATGCTCTCCATCTTTGAGACTGATGGAGTTTACAATACCCTTTCCTGCGAGATTTTCAAGACCTTTTTCTATTACATCAAAGTTTGAAGAGTCTAGCATTATAGGAAGTTTTGATAGAATCATATCATTTTGCAAGAGTCTTATAAATTTTCCCATCTCTTCTACAGAATCAAGAAGGGCATCATCTAGATTTATATCTAAAATCTTAGCTCCTTTTTCTACTTGAGTTCTAGCTATATCTAGAGCCTCATCATAGCTCTCTTCTCTTATTAGCCTTGCAAATTTTCTTGACCCTGAGACATTATTTCTTTCTCCTACTACAAGAAATCCTTCTTGCAGACTTACTATATCATTTCCAGATACTATACCAGTTAGGTTTTTCATAGGGGTTTTTCTTGGAGTCTTGCCTTGGGCAAGTTCTGCCATGACCTTTATATGCTCCGGTGTTGTTCCGCAGCATCCACCTAGGATATTTATATCTTTATTTTCTATGAGCTCCTTTACATATGACCCTGTCACGTGAGGTGTCTCGTCATATTCCCCTTTCTCATTTGGGAGACCGGCATTTGGGTAAAGTGATATATACTTTTTTGTTAGTTCTCCGAGCTTTTTTACCAGGGGAATGAGCTCCTTGGCACCAAAAGAGCAGTTCAGTCCGTAGGAAATTATAGAATCTCTGTCGATGGCAACGATAAGTGACTCTATACTCTGACCCGAAAGAAGTTTTCCGTTGGCATCTACTGTTCCTGATATCATTATAGGAAGTTTCTCTCCCTTTTCTTCGAGGACTTCTTCTATGGCAATGACTGCAGCCTTTGCATTCAGACCGTCAAATATTGTCTCTATAAGAAAGGCATCCACTCCGCCGTCAAATAAACCAAGTGCCTGCTCCTTATAAGCAGCTTTTAGTTCTGAATAGGAAACCTCTCTTCCAAAGGGATCTCCCCCTGTTGGTATAGAGGCACTCTTACTAGTAGGCCCCATGGCACCAGCTACAAATATCCTTCTTTTGTTATCGTATTCATATTTCCTGGCAGCTTTAACTGCTAGCTCAGCACCGGCCTTAGAAAGATCGTAGGATTTTTCCTCTAGTCCGTATTCTCTCATCGATATTCTATTGCTGTTAAATGTGTTTGTCTCTATTATGTCTGCTCCGGCCTTCAAATATGAAAGGTGTATTTCCTCTAATACCTCTGGTTTAGTAAGGCTTAGAAGTTCATTGCAACCCCTTAGGCTTCCTTTAATATGAGAAAAGAGTTCTCCTCTAAAGTCAGATTCATCAAGAGAGTAATTCTGAATGGCCGTTCCCATAGCTCCATCCAGTATAAGTATTTTTTCTTTCAGTAATTCTCTCATTTTATTCCTCCTCTATAAGCTTCTTGTGCAGGGCATTTTGTGCCTTGTTCAAGTCCTCCTCTGTGATGATGCATGAAATATTTATTTCAGAACATGATACTGCATGGATCTCAATTCCCTCTTTTTCTAAGATTTCAAATACTGAAGCTGCGATCCCTTTTGATCTTACCCCTAGACCGATGACAGAGACCTTAGCCAATCCTTTTTCCACGAGGATTTCATCCTCAGGAGAAGCTATGGTCTTCAATGCTTCCACTGCTTCTTCAAAATAATCCTCTTTTACTATGCAGGTTATCTCATCTCCGCCCTTTGTTTCCATTGTATGAGTTATAAGGTCTATATTTATACCTTTTTTAGAAATAGTGTTTACAGTTTCCGAAAGACGTAGTTTGTCACTTTTATAACTTATTCTTACAAGATTACCAAATCCACTAATTCCTCTAATTACAGCACTTTCCACTTTTTCATCACTCCTTACAAAAGTTCCTTCCTGCCAGTCAAAAGCAGACCTCAGATGAATTTCTATTCCGTATTTTGCCCCAAGCTCCACACTTCTTGTATGGAGAACCTTTGCTCCAGAACCAGCCAGCTCGATCATTTCGCTAAAGGATAGCTCTTTGTGTTTTATCGCCCCGGGTATTATCTGAGGATTTGCACTGTATATACCGTTTACATCAGTATAGATATCCACTGACTTACATCCCAAGGCAGCTGCTATAGCTACAGCCGAGGTATCAGATCCACCTCTTCCCAGAGTGGTTATATTTCCATCTTCACATACTCCCTGAAATCCAGGTACAATAATTACATAGCCCTCAGCTATTTTTTCCTTTATTAGATCAGTATTTACCGATTGTATTCTAGCTTCATTATGATTTCCACAGGTTACTATACCGAGCTGTGAGGCAGTATAGGAGATTGCCTTTACACCGGCCTCTTTTAGAGCCATGGCAAGGAGAGCTATCGATACCTGTTCCCCGGTGGAGAGAAGTACATCAAATTCCCTTCCCTTAGGAACTGCCGAGATCTCTTTTGCTCTTTCAATAAGACTGTCAGTCATTCCGCTAGGAGCAGATACTATTACAACGATATCTTCATTCTCCTTCTTTCTCTCTGAAATTCTAGCTGCGATCTCCTTTAGCCGTGCAGAGTCTTTTACAGATGTTCCCCCGTATTTCTCTACTGTAATGGACATATTTATCCCCCCGTTTTTTTACTCTGTATATTTATAAAAATATTAAGTTATTTTTACAGACTTTAAAATTTTTTTAGTTTGAAACTCATATAAGTTCTTTTACCTATTTTACACCTTATTTGGGATATTACTAAGCTTTTTTTCCCTTATATAATTCAGCCATTTATAATAAAACTCTTTCCTGTGACTGTCCCAGTTCATAAAAGGTTCATTTTTAGGGTCGTCTTCAGGAAAATAATTTTTAGGAAATAAATTTTGATCCCTGTTGTACTCATATTTAAGTCTTTCTCTCTGATACTCTCCGTGACCACTTATATAAAACTCTCTGTATTCATTGTCAGAGGTGATATAAACCCCAGCTTCATCTGATTCTGCCAATATTCTCAGACCGGCATTTTTTATATCTTCACTGCTGTTCTGGGTGTTTCTAGAATGAGGGGCCAAAAATTCACCAGATACAAAGGGGTTTTTATTTGTTCTGTGTCTGAAGATACCCAAAAGTTTTTCATCCAATGTATATTTTTCTACCCCGTATTTCACATATAAAGCTGCCTGAGCTCCCCAGCATATATAAATTGCCGGAAGTTTATTAGATTTTATAATATCACTTATTTCATCCCAGTAATTAACTTTCTGAAAATCCATAAGTTCTACAGGAGCCCCAGTCATTATAATGCCGTCATAGTTTCTTTTATTCAGTTCGCCTAGGGGATAATAGTTATCCTTTATATAGGAACCGTCTGTATTTTTGAAAACATGATTTTCCGGATATAAAAACTCTACTTCCACACTCATATCAAATCTTCCCAGCACAGCATAAAATTGGTACTCAACCTCCTCCTTAAAAGGCATGAGGTTGATAATACCAATTTTTAATTCCCCTTTATTTTCTTTAAATCTAATTCCCTCTTTTTCGGCTCTCTCTCTGCCCGAAAGGGAGGGAGCGCCAGCGATACAACACATCTTACTGTCCCCCTATAAAGCAATTCTCAGATTTGCTATTGCATCCATTATCTTTTGTGTAGTTTCCACCTTGTTCATTGTATAGAGGTGGATTCCATCCACTCCTGAAGATATGAGATCCACTATCTGCTCTACAGCATAGGCTATACCCGCATCTTTCAGAGCCTCAGGATTATTCTCATATCTGTCTAATATTCTTTGAAATTTTGGAGGTATAGAACTTCCGCAAAGAGCCGTTATCCTCTTTATCTGTCTTGCATCTGTTACAGGCATTATCCCAGCCACAAGTGGCACATCTATCTCAAGTTTTTCGGCTTTTTCTTTGAATTCATAGAAAAATGAGTTGTCGAAGAAAATCTGGGATATAAGAAAATCAGTTCCCTCTTCTGCCTTTCTTTTTAGATGAAAGAGATCCATGAGGTCATTGCTTTCCTGATGTGCCTCTGGATAGAAGGCTCCTCCTATTGAGAAACCTCCCCTTTCCTTGATCTGCTTTACAAGCTGATGTGCATACTGAAAATCCCCTTCAGGAATACTCCCGTCATTTGGATAATCTCCTCTTAAAGCCAGGACATTTTCTATACCATTTTCCTTTAGTTCGTCTAAAATCCCGTCTATCTCTCCCTTATCTGCCCCTATACAGGTAAGGTGAGCCAAGACCTCTACATTGTTCACTTTTTTTATTCTAGAAGCTATCTCTACAGTTCTCCCACGGGTAGTACCCCCTGCCCCGTAAGTTACACTGATAAAATCCGGACTAAGTTTCACCAATTCATCAATGGTGTCATAAACCTTTTCCACAGGATATCTTTCATTTGGCGGGAATATCTCAAAGGATATCACCGGTTTTTTAGCGTTATATATATCTTTTATAAACATGATGTCCCCCTATTTTTCTGTCTAAATTTATGAATTATCTGCTGGCTTCTATGGCCTTTTGAAGATCCTCTATAAGATCGTCAATATTCTCAAGTCCTACAGAGATTCTGATTGTATCTGTACCTATACCGCACTCCTTTAATGCTTTTTCACTTAACTGTCCGTGAGTGGTGCTAGCAGGATGTATTATAAGTGATTTTGCATCGGCCACATTTGCAAGATGAGAAAATATCTCAAGTTTTTCTATAAATCTGGCCGCTCTTTCCCTATCACCTTTTAAACCAAAAGTGAAAATAGAACAAGCTCCCTTTGGTAGATATTTTTTTACAAGATTTTGCTGATCTTCATCATCACTGACTTCAGGATGACTAACCCAGTTTACATCATCGTTGTCTTTCAAAAACTTGGCTATTTTTCTGGCATTTTCCACGTGTCTCTCTACTCTTAGAGAAAGAGTTTCTATTCCCTGTAAAATCAAGAAAGAGTTGAAAGGTGAAAGTGCAGCTCCTGTATCCCTGAGTAGTTTAACCCTGGTCTTTAGTATGTAGGCAGCAGGCCCAAGGTCAGCATATTTTAGACCGTGGTAACCTGGGTCTGGCTCGTTAAAAGCTGTAAATCTTTCATTTTTCCAGTCAAATTTACCTCCATCTACAATTAGACCTGCAATGGTCGTCCCGTGACCTCCTAGGAATTTTGTGGCAGAGTATACTACAATGTCTGCCCCGTGGTCTAAGGGTCTCAAAAGATAAGGTGTAGCAAATGTATTGTCTACAATTAACGGCAAGCCGTTTTCATGTGCTATCTCTGCTATTTTTTCGATATCTATTACTTCACCACTTGGATTTCCGAGACTTTCTATAAATACGGCCTTCGTTTTTTCGTTTATGAGACCTCTTATCTCCTCTGGATTCACAGGGTCAAAAAATCTAGCTTTAATTCCAAAATCATTGATTGTATTTGAAAGAAGGTTGAAACTACCTCCGTAAAGGTTATTTGAAGCCACGACCTCGTCACCGCATCTAGCTACATTCAGTATAGAATAAGCCACTGCAGAAGTTCCAGAAGCCACTGCAAGGGCTCCTACTCCTCCCTCTAAAAGGGCTATTCTCTCTTCTAATACAGCTGTAGTTGGATTTCCTATTCTTGTATATATATTTCCTGGTTCTTCTAGGGCAAAGAGTTTTGCAGCATGCTCTATGCTCTTGAAGTTGTAAGAAGTAGTCTGATAAATAGGTACCGCTCTAGATCCAGTAGTCGGGTCTGGTTGCTGTCCTCCGTGTAATTGTAAAGTTTCGAATTTGTAAGCCATTTTTAGTCCCCCCTTAATGTTATTAATTTAATTGTATCACAGAAGCCTTGTATAGGGCATCTGCAAAAAAGATAATTTGGAGGCAATGGGATTTTTTATTTAAAAAAAAACCCTTCATCTTGTCAGATGAAAGGGTTGGTTACTCTAAAATTAGCCCTATTGCCATCTGTCAGGAATTAGCACCACACCTGAATAGGTAGGTTGCTGAGGTATCTCCGGGCCTGTCCCTACACCTCTCTTGATGGATAAACCCTTTATTCAAGGATTTACATATGTTTATATTGGTTCATTTGTTTCTCTGTTGTTGATAGTTACTCTACCACAAAGGTAAAACGGTGTCAATATTTTTTTTGGAGATTTATGATATTTCACATGAATCCATACGAGAAAAAAATATCTATAGGGACAATGAGATTCTAAATTTTCATGAAGTCTGAAATTTCTGAAACTGGTATCTCAAAAGTTATTATCCCTGCTTCATAAGAGGCCAGAGTATAGGGGTTAAACAGTATCACCAGGGAGTCATCTTTGAAATAAAAACTATAGTCTTCATCGGGAATATCTATATCAGCATAGTATAAGTCCCCTCCGTATTTTATTATCTGTTCTTCCACTTTTTGTTTGATGAGACCCCTATAATTTATGTTATCCCTGAATATATCTCCAAAAAAAACTTCTTTTCCGTTTTTGAAATTATATCCATCCTCTAACATCATTCCATGAGGACCGCCTGTGTAATAAAAAGTCTTAACCAAATAACTGTCTATCTTAAAATCATTTTCTATCTTCTTAAAATCACTTTTTAGAATAAACTTTCCGTCTTCATTAGTTGGATTTTCAAGACGGTTCCTGGTAGATTCCATCTTTACCATCTCCATAAGAGCCTTAAAGCCACCATTTACCCTGCTGCTAAAATCATCAATGTATTTTCCCTTATTATAAAAAACAGGGATTTTACCATCTATCATAAGATACTGATTTTCAAGTTTTATGCTAGATTTTTTTGTTTCTACTGAAAACATATTGTGAAAAGCTGTGAGCATAAGAATAAAAACTGTAATTTTTTTCATAAGCATACCTCCTAAATTCTCAGTTGATTATACTCTGAAAACCACTGTTGATTCAACTTTATATTTCTAGAAGAGCTATTTTGAATATTATTTTTCAGCTCATACCTTATAAAATCTTTTAACTGCTCTAAAGGAATTTTAAACTTCTTCCATCCATCATAGTATGGAGGGGCTCCCTTCACAACTACCTCTACTACAAGATCATCGCCTTCTAAATAAAAGCCTCCGTAATCCATATCTATCTTTATATCATCCAAGTATATATTTACAGATTCTCCGGTTTTTGTCTGTCGAACCTTTTTACGAATCTCATTTTCGATTATTTTTTTAACCTGGTAGACTCCATCTGAGGGATTTATAAAAATATCCTCACGTGAATAAAACACACCGTCTAAGGGCGAGAGAGTATAACTGTAGTTTTTTATCTGTACATCATAACCGTCTAAAAAATACCTGTTTTTTACAATTAAAATAACCATCTTAGAATCACTTACTCTGACTGTATATTCACCTTTTAATGTAACCTTAGGTTCTTTTGAGTCAGTCAGTTCTCTAAAGTTTTTTTTAGAATCTTTTTCTATCTGAATTTCAAGTTCTTTTAGCCGATCCATTATCACCTTGTTTGTCCTGTCCACCTTGGTATCCCCTATAAGATAGGGAAGCTTTACATCTATATCATAGTTAGATTTTTTCTCCTTTATTATCAAAGTAGATATTCCAACTGAAAAACTTCTAAATGCTAAAACAAGAAAAATTATAAGTATAATATTTTTTTTTAAAGACATGCAGTCACCTCCAACTACTAAATTATACAGCATTATGAAAAAATAATGTATTATTTTGACAAGAAACCCTGTTTTTTTCTCTTTAGCTTTTTTTAAATTGTAAAAACATAAGAGAACTTATCTGAATATGGACTTGATAGTTTAATTGTGTTATTCTTAATTTACAGGACATAAACTTAATTAACCCAAGTTGCTACTTAAAAAAAATTCTCCTAAATTACTGAATTTATCTGAATATCAGAATCAAAAGATTTTGTCACGAATGGACACTAATAAAAGATAGGGAAATTAGCACGAATAAGGACAAAAGCTTTTGGTCACAGAGGACGCAGAGAAAAATAGGGAGTTTCGCAGAGTAAAAATCAAACTATAGATGTTTCTTTTGCGAGAGGTTTTTATCTCTTTTCCATTGCCATTGACAAAATCAGCGTTAAGAATAACTGCAGTAAAATCCTTAGAAAAAATCGACTGTCTGAGCGTAGCGAGTAGCCAAAAAATAACGAGTGATACGAGTATATTTTCTGGTTCTCAGAAACTTGTTTTCTGAGTTTCCTTATTGCTATTGGATTTTCAAGGTTATTTAGCTGATTTTTCACAGGCTTGAACTTTTGGTTACTTTTCTTTCAAGAGAAAAGTAACGAATTCTTATAAATTCAATACTTTAATTTAATAAAATTAGCAACTTAGGTTAATTATAAAGAAATATTCCCATAAACAAAAAACAGGAGGGATCTATCAAATGAAAAAAATAAAGATTTTAATAACCACCATGCTTTTAGTTTTATTTACTGGACTAAATGCTGCCGATCTTAAAGTATCAAGTGAACTAGAACAAGGTACTCTAAAAAATGGTATGAAGTACTATATATACAAGAATAAAAAACCTGAAAACAAGGCTTATCTTGCATTGATCGTCAATTCCGGGTCGCTTCAGGAAGATGAAGATCAGCTTGGAATGGCTCATTTTATAGAGCACATGGCTTTTAACGGAACTAAAAGCTATCCAGGAAATATGCTGGTAAAACATCTTCAGTCTATAGGGATGAATTTTGGGGCAGACCTAAATGCCTTTACTGGCTTTGACAGGACTATTTATAAACTTCAGGTTCCCACAGACAGACCAGAGGAATTTGAGAAATCTTTTGAGGTGCTAAAAGAATGGGCTACTGATATTACTTTTTTTCCAAAAGATACCATAGATGAGAGAGGGGTTATCTTAGAAGAGTGGAGACTTAGACAGGGCTTGTCCCAGAGAATTTCAGATGCACAGAAAAAAGCGGTCTATGGCGAATCTAGGTACACTCACAGGTTCCCTATAGGAGACCCAGACATTATAAAAAATGCCACTCCTGAACTTCTTAAAAGATATTATCACAAATGGTACCAGCCTAAAAATATGGCCGTAGTGGCGGTGGGGGATTTTGATAAAAAATATGTAAAAACTCTTGTGGAAAAATATTTCGACTATGACTCTAAATATAGTTTTAAAAAGAGCCCTCAATACAAAATAGGTAAATCAAATGGTGAAATCACAGTTTTTACAGATCCTGAGATAACATCTATAACCTTTGATCTCCTTACCAAAGGTAGTCTAGACCCAATACAAGACCGAGAGAGCTATAAAAGGGCCCTCATAGATGAAATTTACACAGGTGTTCTGCAAACCAGATTCGACAGTATCTCAAAGGGCACCTCTCCGACTATAGGTAAGGGGTACAGCTATCTGATCGACCTTGGGAAATATGATACTGTACAGGTAACAGGGGCTATGTTAAAGGAAAAAGAGATCGAGTCAGGAATATCTGAAGTCATAAAGCAGATGAAAAAACTCTCTGTCCACGGACCTACTTCCTGGGAGATAGACGGAGAAAAATCAGAACTTTTAATGTTTATGGAAAATGCCTATAAAAATAGGGAGAGTAAAGAACACAGCGAGATCGCATCTGAGATAGAAGCAGACTATCTAGAGGGATATATATTTACAGATATAGAGAATGAAGCAGAGGTCTTTAGAGAAATCATGGGCGAGATCTCTTATAAAGATATCTTGAAAAAAGCTCAGGAAATCTATGAAAATTCAAACAGGGCCTTTTTTCTCACCGCTCCTCAAAAGAAAGACCTATATATACCTTCTAAAGATGAAATAGAAAAAATAATTGAACATGCCAAAAACAAAAAACTATTAGGAATGGAAAAAAACAATAAGAAACCTGTTTTAAAGATCAAGGAGTTTTCCTCAGGAAAAATATTAGATAAAATAGAGGAGACAGATTTTTTACGTTATAAACTTTCAAATAATATGGAGGTAATCGTAAAAGAAACCGATTTTGACAGAGACAAAATACTCATCAAACTCTTCAGCAAGGGGGGGAGCTCCCTTATGGATGAAAAGGGTTATATAGCATCCAAGCTGGCTTTACCAATAATATTATCCTCTGGTATAGGAAATCTTTCTCCTGTGGAAACAGATATTTTTATGAAGGGGAAAAATATACAGTTTCACCCCTATATATCGGATTATACCGAGGGTATAGATATCGAAACAGACAGAGAAAACCTTGTCACCGCCTTAGAAATTTTGAATATTTTTCTAACCGATCCTAAAATTGACAAGGATATATACAATAATCTCATAGACCTTCAAAAACAACGTATAAATAACAGGAAAAATTCACCTGAGACACTCTATAGAGATAAAATAAAGGAAACTGTGTCCCAGAACCACCCAAGAAGAAAGCCACTGACTTTAGAGGATTTAGACAAGGTTAATGAGAAGGATCTTATAGAGGCCTTTAGAGACAGGTTCTCCAGTATAGGGGATTTTCAGGCAATCCTAGTGGGAAGTACAAAAGACATGGATATGGAAAATCTTATGCAAAAATATCTGGCTGGAATCCCGTCAGAAGATATTTCAGAAGTCCCAAAAAATTTAGAGGTGAAGTATCCAGAGGGCGTAGTAAAGGAAAGTGTAAAAAAAGGTACAGATAGAAAGGTATCTGTCAACTTGATCTATCCCTATAAGGGAAAATATACATATGAGAACAGGGTTAAATACCTGGGTATTGCAAAAATCCTGGACATGATCTTATTGGAGGAGATCAGGGAAAAAATAGGCGGGATTTACACAATCTATGCCAATACAGAGTTAAGTCCCCTTAACTTTGGGGAAAATTACCTCACCATATCTTACAGTACCGACCCTCAAAAAGCTGACATGGTCACTAAAGAGGTAAAAAAAGTTCTTAAAAATACTTTAGAGGGAAATTTTGAAGATAGGATATTAAAAAGTGTCGTTGAAAACTATGTATTTAACTATGACTCCATCCTGAAAAAAAATGAGTTTTGGATTGACTATATAAATAAAAGAGAGGGATTCGGAGATAATTTCAGAATCTTTGCACCTGAAAAATATAAAAAGACATTGAGCAGACAGAACATGCTAAAATTTATGAACTATGCTGTGGATTCAGAAAATTATACAGAGGTAAGGCTCATCCCGGAAAAATCTCAATAAGAATTTATATTCCAAATTAAAAAGACAGGTCACCAGACCTGTCTTTTTAATTTTTCACTTTAACAGAGAGGCTACAAAATCCTCAATTTCTTTTTTATCTCCGTTGGTTTTTTCTATAACTTTTACAATGGCACTTCCAACTATTGCTGCATCGGCGTATCTGTTTACCTCTTCAACCATCTTATTGTGAGATATCCCAAAACCTAAAGCCACCGGTATATCTGTATATTTTTTAATCTCAGAAACTATTTCAGAAGCTTTATTACTTATGGTGTCTCTGGTACCTGTAACTCCAAAAGAGGAGATACAATAAACAAATCCTGTGGCATCCTTTACTATGTTTTCTATTCTGTCTCCTGAATTAAGGGCCACAAGTGGAATTATACTTACTGCCGGATTTTTCGGAAGTTCTCCCTGCTCTTCCATTGGCAGGTCAGGGATAATAAGTCCGTCAACACCTGTTTCCTCACATTTTTTCAGGAACTCTTCTCCACCATAATTATGTATGGTATTGTAGTAGACTAAAAAAACCAGGGGTATCTGACTTTCTTTTCTTATTGCAACAACTGCATCAAAAATTTTCTGAATAGAGATATCCTTTGACAGAGCCCTTGTAGAAGCAGCCTGGATCACAGGCCCATCTGCTAGAGGGTCTGAATAGGGTATGCCGATCTCTACAAGTGCAGCACCTCCACGCTCCATAGCCAGCACAAGCTCAGGAGTTTTCTCAATACATGGATCACCTGCAGTGAGATACGCTATCAGATTTTTTTCTCCCTTTTTAAGTGCATTTTCTATTCTACCCATTACAGATCCCCCTTTTGATATACTTCTAATACTGTGTTTATATCTTTATCTCCACGCCCAGATAGATTTATTACCAAAATCTCATCCTTTGACATCTCTTTTGCTACTTTTACTGCATGAGCCACTGCATGGGCACTTTCTAATGCTGGAATAATTCCCTCTACTTCACAGAGAAGCTTGAAACCGCCTAGGGCCTCTTTATCATCTATAGGCGCGTACTCTGCTCTTTTGCTATCATAGAGAAAGGCATGTTCAGGTCCTACACCAGGATAATCTAGACCAGCAGATATAGAATGTGCCGGTGTGATATTCCCCATATCATCTTGTAGAAGATAGGTCTTCATTCCATGAATGACTCCCCTGCTTCCCTTGAGCATTGCAAGGGCATGCTTGTCTGTATCAATTCCTTCCCCAGCAGCCTCTACACCGATGAGCCTAACCTCCTTGTTATTGACAAAAGGATAGAATATACCCATGGCATTTGATCCTCCCCCTATAGCAGCTACTATAGCATCAGGAAGTCTCCCCTCTTTTTCCATTATCTGCTTCTTTGTCTCATCTCCTATTATTCTCTGAAAATCCCTTACCATTGTAGGATATGGATGAGGACCTACAACTGAACCGATCACATAGAATGTATCATCTATTCTGGCAACCCACTGTCTGATAGCCTCATTTGTAGCGTCTTTCAGAGTTCCTGTTCCCGATGTCACAGAGTTTACAGTAGCTCCTAAAAGTCTCATTCTAAAGACGTTCATCTCCTGTCTTACGATGTCCTCTTCTCCCATAAATACTTCGCACTCCATTCCCAAAAGTGCGGCCCCTGTGGCAGTGGCCACTCCGTGCTGTCCTGCTCCTGTTTCTGCGATGACCTTTGTCTTCCCCATTCTCTTGGCAAGTAGGAGCTGCCCCATCACGTTGTTTATCTTGTGAGCCCCAGTGTGGTTTAGGTCTTCTCTTTTCAGGTATATTTTTGCTCCTCCTACATGCTCTGTGAGAGAAGCTGCATGGTATAGAGGTGTTTCTCTTCCCACATAATCTTTCAGATAATAATTCAGTTCTCTGTTGAATTCATCATCATTTTTATATTTCAAGTATGCTTTTTCCAAATTTTCAAGAGGCTTCATCAAAGTCTCCGGCACATACTGCCCTCCAAAATCACCAAATTTTCTATCCATGTAATCTTACCTCCCCTATAAATTTTTCCACTTTTTCTCTGGATTTCCCATTATCTCCCTCTACACCGGAGCTCACATCCACAACCTGTGGCTTTACTTTTTCCACAGCTTCGGCAACATTTTCAGGATTCAGTCCCCCTGCTAGAATTATCTTATAAATTTCTGACAACTCTTTTATATTATTCCAGTCAAATTTCTTACCGCTTCCTGGGACACTGGAATCAACTAGAAAGGCGTCTGCACATCCGTCATATTTTTTTATATTTTCAAATATATTTTCATCTCCTACAAAACTTTTCCATACCTCATAATCTTCAAAACTACTGCAGTATTCCGGTGATTCCTTACCATGAAACTGCAATATGTCAAGTCCACAGGCCTTGGCTATCTCAGCCACTTTTTCGGGGTCTTCATCTACAAATACCCCTACTTTTTTTATTTTCCCATCTAGATTTTTAGAAAGTTCAGCAGCCTTTTCAAGGGTAACCTGTCTCTTGGATTTTGCAAATACAAGACCTATATAATCTGGTTTAAATTCATTTACTATATCCACATCTGATTGGTTTTTTATGCCGCATATTTTTGCCTCAGTCATTAAATTCCTCCTTTAATTCCCGGGCCAGCTCTTCTATACTTTCAGATCTCATAAAGGCTTCCCCTATAAGGACACCACTTATTTTTCCGTTTTTCAGTTTTTTCACATCTTCTTTCCTGCTTATCCCGCTCTCACCTATTACCAGCACATCTTCCGGGATATTTTTAGAAAGCTCGATGCAGTTGTTTAAATCCACATTAAAGGTCTTCAGGTCCCTGTTGTTTATACCTATTATTTTAGCTCCTGCCTTTAGAGCCCTTTTTACTTCTTCATCACTATGGGCTTCTACAAGAGGTTCCATTTTGAGATCTCTTGCTATGCCGATGAATTTCTTTAAGGTCTCATCATCTAAAATACTGACAATTAGAAGGACTGCAGAGGCTCCTAAGGTTCTGGCCTCATATATCTGGACTTCATCGATTATGAAGTCTTTACAGAGAGTAGGAAGTTTTATGATTTCCGAGACCTCCTTAAGGTACTGGGGATTTCCCTTGAAATAGTCAACTTCTGTGAGGACTGACACCGCATCTACACAAGTGTCGTATACTGCCGCTATTGCCTTATGATCAAACATCTCCTTTATTACACCTTTCGAGGGAGAGGCCTTTTTTACCTCGCCTATTATAGAGAGACCGCTTTTTTTCATGGCCTCGTAAAAACTTGGAGGAGTATCCATATTTTTGGCTATCCCAGCCAGTTTATTTTTATCAAGGGAGATTTTCTTTAGATATTCTTTTTTAGACTTTACTATTTCATCTAATATCATCTATTTCACCCTCTCTATAAAGTTGTTCACTGTTTCCATTACAAGGCCTTCATCTATAAGCTTTCCAGCCAGTTTTACACCTTCGGTTATATTTTCTGTCTTCCCGTTGATAAAAAGTGCCGCTCCAGCATTTAAAAGTAAAACATCTCTTTTAGCTCCTCTCTCTCTACCTGAAAGGGCATCTATGAGAAGCTGTCTGTTCTCTTCAGGATCTCCACCTTTTATATCCTCAAGAGTAGCTCTTTTCAGTCCGAAGTTTTCCGGGAATATTTCATACTCTTTTATTCTTCCGTTTTCCACTTCTACCACTCTTGTTTTTCCTGTAATGGAGATTTCGTCGGCCCCGTCTTCCATTCCATGGACTATAAGGGCTCTCTTACATCCCATCTTTATAAGGGCATCTGCCATATTATCCATGAGTTTTTTGTCATATACTCCTAGGAGCATGTGATTGGCCTTACCTGGATTGGCCAGAGGTCCTAGAATATTAAATATTGTCCTCACACCCATTGCTTTTCTCACACCTGCCACCTCTTTCATGCTGTGGTGATATACAGGTGCAAAGAGAAAGGACATTCCCGTCTCTTCCAGGGCTTTTTTCATCTTTTCTTTATTTGTGGTCAGATCCATTCCCAGACTTTGGAGGACATCAGCACTTCCGGACTTGCTTGATACCGATCTGTTTCCGTGTTTTATCACTCTTATTCCCGCTGCTGCAGCTATAAAAGCCGTTCCAGTGGAGATATTTATACTGTGTATCCCGTCTCCTCCGGTACCTACAGGATCAAAGGAGTCTAAATTATTTTCAAAGACTACCGCCCTGTCTCTCATAAAGGTGGCTCCTCCCAGTATCTCCTGGGAAGTCTCTCCCTTTATTTTGAGGGCAGTGAGTATAGAGGCTGTCTGTACCTCAGATAGTTTACCGTCAAAGATATCCTCCATCAACCCGTACATCTCTTTTGAACTAAGATTATTTCCATCTAATAATTTTCTGTATACATCGTTCATTTACATCACCTCTTCCAAAAAGTTTTTCATCATCTCTTTACCAGCAGGAGTATTTATAGATTCTGGATGAAACTGTAAACCCACAATAGGATAGTCCCTGTGTTTTACAGCCATGACTTCTCCGTCATCTGTTTCCGCCAGTATCTCCAGTTCCTCAGGCATAGTCTCTTTCTTCACTATGAGAGAATGATATCTTGCTATCTGGACATCCTGCTCTAGCCCCTTAAATATACTTTTCCCTGTATGCTTTATATAAGAAACTTTTCCGTGGACAGCTTTATTGGCGATAACCACATCTCCTCCAAAGGCCTCACCTATAGTCTGGTGCCCTAGACATATTCCAAGGATAGGATATTCCTTATACAGTTTTTTTACCACCTCTAGGCATATACCTGCATCTTTAGGGGCCTTTGGTCCAGGTGACAATACTATTACATCTGGGTTCAATTCTCTTATCTCTTCTATTGTTATCTTGTCATTTCTCACTACTTTTATATCCCTGTGAAGCTCCCCTATAAGGTGATATAAGTTGTAGGTAAATGAATCATAATTGTCTATCAAAAGTATCATCAGTTATTCCCCCCTAAAAATCTTAGTTATGGCAGCCCCTTTATTTCTACACTCCATATACTCACTTGCCGGTACAGAATCAAGCACTATACCTGCTCCAGCCTGATATATATATTCCCCATTCTTATGCATAAGCGATCTTATTGTGATGCAGGTATCCATATCCCCGTTAAAGTTTATATAACCTACCGCTCCACCATAAAATCCTCTTCTTTCTTTTTCAAACTCTTCGATTATTTCCATGGCCCTGATCTTTGGAGCTCCTGAAAGAGTCCCTGCAGGAAGTACCGAGGCTATTACCGAAAAAGCATCTTCCCCTTTTTTTATCTCTCCCTCTACAAGAGATACTATATGCATTACATGAGAATACTTTTTAACCTCCATATATTCTGTAACTTTTACAGTACCTATTTCAGATACTTTTCCTATATCGTTTCTGGCAAGGTCTACGAGCATTACGTGTTCTGCCTTTTCTTTATCATCTGCCATGAGGTCTAGAGCAAATTGCTGGTCTTCTTTCTCATCTTTTCCTCTAGGTCTTGTCCCTGCAATGGGAACTGTTTTTATTATTCCCTCTTGTAGGCTTACAAGTCTTTCTGGAGAACTTCCCATAACCTGGTGAGTCCCATAATCTAAGAAAAACATGTATGGAGATGGATTTATCTCTTTCAACCTTTTATAAATTTCGAAGGGATGTTTACTGCTGGTAACCCTAAATCTCTGAGACAATACCACCTGAAAAATATCTCCCTGAACTATATAATCCTTTGCTTTTCTGACTATATCTTCAAACCCCTCTTGAGTCGTGTTCCCTTTTATCTCTTCACAGTCCCTGTTAAGGACTTTGATTTCTATATTGTTCTCTAATCTTTTTTCTAATTCATCGAGAAGTTCTTCTCCCTCTTTCTCACTTTCTGCTATTGCAGTAAAATACATCTCCCCTGTGTCATGATTGATCACTGCACCCTTTTCAAAGATCATCATTACACTTTCACCTACCGTAGGATCATATGGATTTTCCATAGGAAGCTTCTCATAATCTCTTATGATATCATAGGCTATGTTTCCATAGGCTCCACCTACATAGGGTTTAGGAGCGCTCTCTACCTCTATACCGTTCAACGCCTCTTTGATTATCTCTAGAAACCTTTTATTCTTTTTATAAGATACCCCGTCTATAACATACTCATTGACTCTGTCCTCAAATACCCTTTTAGGACCGCCTCCTATAAAGGTAAAGCCGGTATCCTTTTCATCACTTTCGAAAAGTATCCCCCTCTCGCCATTTGACAGCTTGAGATACAGATCGTTAGTTGTAATCTCCTTTGTTATTCCCCTGAAAAAAACTTTTTTCCTCATTATTCCCCCCCTATAAAAAAAGACCCGCCATTCAGTCAGGTCCTTGAAAATTTGTAATAAAAAACCTGCTCCCTAGGGAACAGGCATTGCTTACAATAATTTTTCTTATAATTGTTTTTGGTATATTCCAAAAATTCCCTTTTTATGAAAGAGCAGCAAAACCTGATAATTTATTTGATTGGTCTGATATGCTATTCTTCCACCACCAAGTAAATCTTATCATGGTTTCTCCTCCTTCACTATTGTTTTGTATTAATTTACAGCTTTTTTGACTATTAGTCAAGAGTTTTTTTTACAAAACTCCATTTTCCTCTTTAAAAAACCTGTGTTTTCAAGGTTTGTCATGAATCAAACTCATGTTAAAAATTATATCCTCTGCCACCTTTTTTGGCTCTTTTTTCCCGTCAATTTTTCTGGTACAGGTATTTTCATAGATAGTCTTCCTAAAAGACAACAAGTCAGACATTTTTTCAAAAGAACAGTTTTTCAGAAGGGGTCTTGTGTTGTCAGATTTTAGCCTCTGATACACAGTTTCAGAATCCACATCGATATAATATACCTCCTGTCCCTCTAAAAGTTCTCTGCTTTTTTCATATGTAACTATACCGCCCCCGGTAGAAACAACCTGATTTTTACTTTCTATAACTTTTTTCAGGGCTTTATACTCTCTCTCCCTAAAATAATTTTCCCCTTGTTCTTCAAACATGGTAGAGATGGACATTTGCCAGTCTTTTTCCACTATACTATCAGTGTCCACAAAGGAATACCCCAATTTTTCCGAGAGAATATGACCAACGGTGCTTTTCCCAGATCCCATAAAACCTATTAAAAAAATATTATTATTCATAAACTAGCCCCTATATTTGACTGCTCTTATTGATAAGAAATAAATCTGCCAATGCTATGGCCGCTGCATTTTCTACCACCACAGTTGCTCTCTTTGCTATACAAGCATCATGCCGTCCGTGTATCTGCAAGGTGTCCATCTTTCCCTCTTCAAAATTAAAAGTTTCCTGGGGAAGATAGATACTAGGAGTCGGTTTTATAACCGCCCTAAATACTACAGGATTTCCGTTGGTTATCCCTCCGTTTATCCCGCCATTGTTGTTTGTCGCCGTCTTTCCGCTGGCATCTATTATAGAATCATTATACTGGCTTCCTTTTAGCTTTACCCCTTCAAAACCTGCACCGAATTCTATTCCTTTTACAGCAGGAACAGAGAAAACCATAGACGAAATATGGGACTCTACAGAGCCGAAGAAAGGTTCTCCTAAACCTACAGGAAGGTCAACTCCGGTAAATTCAACTATTCCCCCTATAGAGTCTCCGCTTTCCTGGACATGTGTGAGGATATTGTCTATTTCCTTTTCAGATGCATTTTTCACATCAGTTTTCCCTACCTGTACCAACTTTGCACTGAGTTTAGAACCTTGGAGTATTTTTTTGGCAATTACTCCTGCTGCCACAAGGGCAAGGGTGAGCCTCCCAGAAAAGTGTCCTCCTCCCCTAATATCGTTGTTGCCATTGTACTTTTTCATTGCCACAAAATCAGAGTGGCCAGGTCTTGGCATCCTCCTAAAAAGACTGTAATCCTTTGATCTGGTGTCTCCGTTTACAAAATGGATATTTATAGGGGCTCCTGTTGTATGCCCGTCGCATATACCTGAAATTATTACCGGCTCGTCACTCTCTATTCTTTTGGTACTACCTGCTCCCCCTGCTTTTCTTCTAGCTAAATCTTCCATGAAGTCCTCTTTATCTACAGGAATACCAGCAGGAGAGCCATCGATAAGGACACCTACTCCCTTTCCGTGGGACTCTCCGTATATGGATACCCTAAACATTCTACCGAAACTATTCATCCTAAAATGCCTCCTTTATTCTTCCTGCAAGTCCCTTTATCTTTCTCTTAGGAAGGGAACAAACTGCCACCCTTATGCCTTTATTAACTAGGATTGTATATATTAGCTTTTCTTTTAGCTTTCTTTGAATCTCTTTTTGTCTCTCACTGTCTTCTACTTTAATTGTCACAAAGAATCCCTCTCTATAGGGGTAGACAGGAAGACCTACCTCTTCTGCTTCCTTCATAAAAATATCTGACCTGTCTTTTAAAAGGTCTATGTAAAAGTTTCTCTCCCTTGTCAAAGCTTCTTTTTTGTCTTCATCTAGTATCAGCCTGGCAAAGAGTTTCATTCCACCCTTAGGTATATTTGACCATACCGCCCTGGCACTTATTTCATTTGCCCTTATAAAGTCATCTATGACCTCTTGAGACGAAGAGGCTGCTACCTGTGCACCTACCCTCAAACCGTAGGCTGTGAGAGTCTTTGAGATACTAAAAGCAAAAATAACCAGAAAATTTTCATTTCTGCCGTTTAGTTCTTCCATCGCCTTTGAGATTGTTTCTCTATTATTTGAAAAATCCATATAGGCAATGTCGTCAAGAAGGACTACAGGGCCTTTTTTACTCAGTTCATCCATGAAATCTATTAAATTTTTCCATTCCTCTGATGTGAGGGAGTAACCCGTAGGATTATGACAGGGATCATTTATTACAGCTAATACCCTTCCCTGCTTTTCCATTATAGCTTCACATCTCGTCATGAAGGATTGCATATCAAAGGCATCTCCATCAAAGAGAGAGTATTCCTCTATATCAAACCCGAACTCCTTGGCCATGAGCCAGTAAGGTCCCCATCCTATCTCTGGTAAAAGTAATGTTTCTCCTCTCCCAAGATAATTTTTAAGGGTTGTACTCACTGCCCCACTTCCACCAGGTGTAGCTACAATTCCAGTTGAAAAGTCCTTTTTTACTCCCTGAAACACCCATTTTTCTACGGCTTCTATAAAATCAGCCTCCCCTCTAAAGGAGGCTGAATAAGAAGCCAGTTCCTTTACATCTATGTCCTTATACTCGTCCCAGACGCTTTTCATTGTAACAAGGTTTCCCTCTTCATCTGAGAGGGAACCGAGAGTAGCATTTACAACCTTGTCCCCGTGGATTTTCGCTGCATTCATAGCCTCTGCTACTACTTTAAATACAGTATCTTCTACCATTTTATCTTTTGAATTTTCTGTCAGGAGACTTTTCATTTTATTCCCTCCGGCTTCTGATATCTACCTACAACCTTAAAGGATAGGCTGTTTTCTTTCAATTCCTCTATAAGTTCTTCTGAGTTATCCATGTCTCCCTGGAACTCAATAAAGAAAAAATATTCCCAAGGTACATTTTTTACCGGTCTTGATTTTATATTTAGCATATTGTAGCCTCGTCTACCTATGGAGTCTACAATCTTCATCAGCGATCCAGATTCATGAGGAACTGTCAGTATCAGGGCACATGTATCTCCTGACTTTGGTTTTTCTGAGGATATAACAATAAATTTAGTCTGATTTTGATCATTGGTATTTATGCTTTCCGCTAATATATCAAGGTTGTAGAGACTGGCAGTCTCGTAGCTTCCTATTGTCCCCTTGGTTTTATCCTTTTGGTCACTCACATATTTTGCACTTACTGCCGTGTTGTGATATGGTATCTCCTTCCATCCTCTTCCATAGAGAAATTTAGATGACTGAAGAAACCCCTGGGGATGAGAGTAAACTTCCTTTATGTCGGAAATTTTTGCACCCTTTATTCCCAATAGATGCTGCTCGATTTTTAGAGAGTGTACCTTTGTTATATAACAGTTATACTTTCTCAAAAGGTCAAAAATTTCACTGATCTCACCTGTACTTGAGTTTTCTATAGGAAGTACACCAAAGTCCACTTCTTTACTCGATACCGCTCTGAATACCTCTTCAAAAGTAAGATAAGAGTTTTCTTCACACTTTTCAAAAATCTCCCTGAGTGCTATATGCTGGAATGCTCCCTCTACACCTTGGTATGCCACCTTGGTTTTAAGCCCCAGGATTTTCCTCTGATAATCTCTAGAAAGCTCCATCTGCTTTTCCAGGAGTTCTCTGTAATATTCTCTTAGGTCTTTTTCAGGAACAAGTGCTGACGTTTTATCAAGAAGTTCTAACTCCCGTGATCTGTCAAGAACTTCCATTCCGTTCTCCTGTTTATAAAGTGCTACATCTTTTACTATCTCCATTCTTCTCAGATAGAGTTTTATCATCTCTTTGTCTATGACTTCTATTTCATCTCTTAGGGTTTTTAGGTCTTTAGTCATTATAATACCTCGACCTTTCCGCCTAGCTGTTTAAAGTGCTCCCAGAAATGAGGGTAAGATTTTTTCACTGACTCTGCACCCTCTATAATTATAGGCTCTTCACACTGAGTAGAAGCTACGGCCATTGCCATCGCTATCCTGTGGTCATTCCAGCTAGATACCTTTGCGCCACCTTTTAATTTTTTTACCCCTCTTATGATCATACCATCTTCTGTTTCTGTTATGTCTGCCCCTACTTTATTTAGCTCAGTAACCATAGCTGTAATTCTGTCAGATTCTTTTATACGAAGTCTCTGAGCATTTACTATTCTTGTCTCCCCTTCACTTACTGATGCCATTACAGTTACGATAGGCCCTAGATCAGGACACTGTGACAGGTCGATCACTGCACCCTTTGTTTTTGTGAATTCCGATGTGAGACCTTTAGCTGTATTTTTAACTGTACCGCCCATTTTTGTTATTATGTCAAGAATCTCTTTATCCCCTTGGAGAGACTCTTTTTCAAGCCCTATGCAGTCTAATCTAGCTCCTAGAGTCGCCGCTACCATCCAGAATGCCCCTTGAGAATAATCTCCCTCTACACGGTAATTCACAGGTTTAAATTCCTGATTTCCTTTTATATGAAACTCTCTGTAGTCTCTGTTTTCGATTTCAATTCCAGATTTTTTAAGCATATCCAGAGTAAGATCCACATATCCTATAGACTCTAGAGGTGTTGTTATCTCTATTACAGAATCTTCTTTTAACTTTGGAAGTGTATACATAAGTCCGGTGATAAACTGTGAGCTCACATTTCCCTTCATCTTATATCTTCCACCGGTAAGTTTCCCCTTTATAGTCAGAGGAAGGTAGTCCTCTCCTCTTTCGTATTTAACATCAAAATCGTTGAAGATATTGAAAAAAGTTGTGAGAGGTCTTTTAGCTAGCCTACCCTCACCTATGAATTTCACTTCTCCCTCGGCTAACAGTGAGATGGGCACAAGAAATCTTACGGTAGAACCTGATTCTCTGCAGTTGATTGTACTTTTTTTCCTTACAAGGGTTCCTGTCCCCTCTATCTCTACCTCATGTTCCCCCTTAGAAATACTAACCCCTAAAGCTTCCATCGCCTCTATCGTAGCCTCTATATCATCTGACATAATAAGATTTGTTACACTGCTCTTTCCTTTAGCCATAGCCCCTGCTATTATCGCTCTGTGAGAAAGACTTTTTGAAGGTGGTATTATAACCTCACCATTTAACTTCCCAGGTATTATTTTGATATCCATGCTGTCCCCCTATTTTTCCAAAGTAAGTCTTTTTTTAGTAGATTTCTCAAACTCCTCAATGAGAGTTTTTCTATCATTGTTTTTCAGTGCCTTTTTTATTATATCCAATCTTTCTTGAAATTCCTCGATTCTATTTATAAGATTTTCTTTGTTTTCCAAAAAAAGCTCGCTCCACAGGTCAGCATTTATCATGGCTATTCTGGTAAGCTCCCTGTAGGAATCTCCGGTGAAATTATATGTATCGGGATCCTTATCACTGTTTACAAGAGCCACCGCTATTGCATGGGTCAGCTGACTTGTAAAAGCTATCATCTCATCGTGCCTTTCAGGAGTCAGATAACTTATTTTTTTGAATCCAAGCTCTACCCCTATAGCTTTTAAAAGGTCTAGGGCAGCTTGGCTGTTTTCTTCTGTAGGTGTTATTATATAGTTTGCTCCCTTGAAAATATTGGGGTCAGAATACTCTGCCCCGATTTTTTCACGGCCGGCCATTGGATGAACTCCCACAAATTCAACACCTGGTGGAAGTAGTCGCTGCATTTTTGCAACGACCTCCTTTTTTACCCCGCTCACATCTGTTACTATTGTTCCGGTTTTAAATTTATCTATATATTTCTCAGTGAGGCTTATCATTGTTTTGGGATATACCGAAAAAAGTACAATTTCACATCTCTCTAGTACCTCTCCCATGTCGGAAAAACCCTTTGATACAAGCTTATTTTTTTCACAGTAGTTTATGGCATCTTGGTCTATGTCCACTCCATACACCTCATGACCATTATCAAGAAGTCCCTTTGATACAGAGGCTCCTATCAACCCTAGACCTACAACTGCTATCCTCATCCTAATTATTCCCCTGTGCTTCTCAGTGCTGTAACTAGTCTATTCACAGATTTCATCAAGTCATCAAATGCTTTTGGCTCTAGAGACTGGGCTCCGTCACAAAGGGCGTTTTCAGGATCATTGTGAACCTCTATCATAAGTCCGTCTGCTCCTACAGCGGCTGCTGCAAGGGCAAGGTCTTTTACCATCCATCTTTTTCCAGTAGCGTGGCTTGGATCCACTATTACAGGAAGGTGGCTCAGTTTTTTTACGGCCAGCACTGCACTTAGATCAAGGGTGTTTCTAGTGTATTTTTCAAAAGTTCTTATCCCTCTTTCACACAGAATGACATTTTCATTTCCTCCGGCCATTATGTATTCAGCTGACATTAACCATTCCTCGATAGTTGCAGACATACCTCTCTTTAAAAGTATAGGGGTATTTATCTTTCCTAGCTCCTTAAGAAGATCAAAATTCTGCATGTTTCTTGCCCCTACCTGGATTATATCTACCTCTTCTGCAAATTTTGCAACATGGGAAGGAGACATTATCTCTGTAACTATTGGAAGACCAGTTTCTTTTCTGGCCTCTTTTAGAAGTTCTAGACCTTCCATTTCAAGGCCTTGGAAAGCATATGGTGATGTTCTAGGCTTGAATGCACCACCTCTTAAAATTTGTGCTCCTGATTTTTGTACCGAGTTGGCTACCTCTAAAATCTGTTCTCTAGTTTCTACAGAACAAGGTCCTGCCATTACTGTAAATGTTCCTCCACCTATCTTTACTCCAGACACATCGATTACTGTATCTTCGTTTTTCATCAATCTATTGGCTTTTTTGAAAGGATCCTGGATTCTTGTTACCGTGTCCACTCCACTTAGAGCCTCTATATCTTTTACATCTATTACAGAAGTGTCCCCTACCACTCCTACCACTTTAAATTCTGAGCTAGAAGCATCCTTCACCTCTAAACCTTTTTTTTGTAAGAACTCCATTAAATGTAATATCTCCTTTTCTCCCGAATCTTTTCTCATTTTGATTACCATGTTATTTTCCCCCCTTGAATTTTTTAAAATTTTATAGATAAAAAAAGCCCCACAGGTTTGCACCTATGGGGTTTATGTTTCTGCTTTTATTACCTCCCTGATACAAATCCAATTTTTATTTTATATTTTATAATACAAAATGGATTTGTTTTGGCATATACTCCAACTACAAATCCTAGTTTCTAAAATAATAATAAAAATACCAGTTCGTAAAATTTTGAGTTGCCATGAAGACCACCTGTCCCTTTATTCGATAATAAGAAATTTTAAATTAAAGTAATAGTACCATTCTACGGTTATTTTTTCAACGTTTTTTTATATATTATTTTTTTATACACAGAGAATCTCAATAAAATATAGACAGGAATGTACACTTTCTTATTTCTCCCAGATTTTAATTTTTTCAAAATAACAGGGTGGCGACATAAGGTTTGGTATAGTAAAATATAAGTATCTTATAAAAGTTAAGGAGGAATTCAACATGAAAAAAGTTTATATTTTACTTGCAGAAGGTTTTGAAACCATAGAGGCCCTTGCACCTGTAGATATCCTCAGAAGATGCGGTATAGAGGTTGTCACCCTTTCTATCGGTGATTCAAAAAAGGTTATATCATCACAAAATATTCCTATAGAGGCTGACAAACTCCTCTCTTCAGAAGATTATTTAGACGGAGATATGTTAGTGCTTCCAGGAGGATCTCCTGGATATCAGAACTTAGGTAAGTCTTCTAAAGTCATTGAACTTTCTAAAGAATATTTAAATTCTTCTGAAAAATTTTTAGGTGCTATC
Organism: uncultured Ilyobacter sp.; assembly: GCF_963668515.1. Classification (NCBI taxonomy): domain Bacteria; kingdom Fusobacteriati; phylum Fusobacteriota; class Fusobacteriia; order Fusobacteriales; family Fusobacteriaceae; genus Ilyobacter; species uncultured Ilyobacter sp. The sequence continues at coordinate 735,714 of NZ_OY764866.1, forward strand.
TGCGCAGCTCCATCAGTCTTAGAGGCTGCAGGATTGTTGAAAGGGAAAAAAATCATCTGTCATTACGGAGTAAAAGACCTCATAAAAGATGGTGTTTTGGTAGATGAAAAAGTTATTCAGGACGGAAACTTAATTACGGCAAGCGGTGCAGGCCTAGGGATAGATTTTGGACTGAAACTTGCAGAAGTATTGGTGGGACGAGAAAAGGTAGAAGAGGTAAAAAAGAAAATGACTATAATATAAAATATAGGCTCCATAGGGGGGCCTATATTTTATTAAAGTTTTCCTAGTGAGATCTAAGTTGGGCTTCAGTGTCTCTTCTCCGGGTTTTCATTTTGCCGGGCAAACCCGGTCACCGTGGGGTGCTACAAACTGCGCTGCATGGACTTTTCTCAAGAGCTCATCGGCATTTTTTCCTATTTCACTATTTTCATTTTTGTAATAATAATTAACTCAAGTTGCTACTTGAAAGCCCTCCCAATAAATTACTGAATTTGCAAGAATATTAGAGTCAAAAGATTTTGTCACGAATAGACACTAATAAAAGATAGGGAAATTAACACGAATAAGGACAAAAGCTTTTGGGCACAGAGGGCACAGAGAAAAAAAGAGAGTTTCACAGAGTTAAAACCAAACCATATATGTGTTCTTTTGCGAGAGGTTTTTATCCCTTTTCCCTTGCCATTGACAAAATCAGCGTTAAGAATAACTGCAGTGAAATCCTTAGAAAAAATCGACTGTCTGAGCGTAGCGAGTAGCCAAAAAATAACGAGTGATACGAGTATATTTTCTGGTTCTCAGAAACTTGTTTTCTGAGTTTCCTTATTGCTATTGGATTTTCAAGGTTATTTAGCTGATTTTTCATGGGCTTGAACTTTTCTGAGAGATAAGGAACAGATTTCTGTGACCATATCTCTCGACTCTGGAAAATTTTTTCAGAGTTTCCCTAAACTTCTTTCAAGAGAAAAGTAACGAATCCCGATAAATTCAATATTTTAACTTGAAATAAAGGTAGCAACTTAAGTTAATTACTGAATTGTACATTTCTTTAGTTATTTTGTCAAAAAAATTGAAAAAGTAAAAGCCAGCTCCTTCAAATAAGCACTGGCCTTTAATCTTCTTTGAAAACTTCCATTATTTCTTAATAATTTCTATTATTTCATCTATTTTTTTAGCTCCGAAAGATATTTCACTGTCATTTATAATTATGGCCGGAACACTCATTATGTTGTACTTTGATCTGATATCTGCAAATTGCAGAACATCAATCATCTCAGCCTCTATATTTTCATTTTCAATGGCCAGTCTCTGGGCGGCTATCACTGCATCTGGGCAGTGGTGGCAGGTAAGGGATACTCCCACCTTAATATTTACCTTTTTATCTATCTCTTTTATCTTTTCCAGAATCTCTGGAGTGATAACCTGTCCCGGACCCGCTAAATTATGAACAGCCATCACAAAAGAGTTGAGTTCATGTCCTCCAGGTATTCCGTGAAATTTAACACCCCTATACCTCCCTTCATTATCTAAGAAGGCAACCACAGGATATTTATCTGCATTTATTTTTTCCTCTACCTCAGGGTTTTCTCCTCTTTTATAAACTTCTAGTTTCAGTTTATCACCGAGCTCAGTTATTTCTTCGAGAACCTCCTTTAGTTCTAAGGATTTCTTCACGCTTTCATCTACAATTGTTACGAGGATGACCTCTCTTTCCATCTTCCCAAATACTCCCCTTATCTGAGAAGCTATATCCTCCTTCAAAAATTTCGGTTTTTTATTTTTCACCATATTTTTTTCCAGCTGAACCTTTGAATGAGATTTTTCAGCATCTGATTTCCCAGACCTTCTTTTAAATTCTGACACATACCTTTCGGCAGCTGTAGCTGCTATGGCCCCGTCAGCCACAGCCGTCACTATCTGTCTCAGCATTTTTGGTCTCAGGTCTCCACCTGCATATACTCCCTCTATATCTGTTTTCATATTTTCATCTGTGGGTATGTACCCCACATCATCCATTTTTACGTGTCCCTTAAATTTTTCTGTAATGGGCTCGTATCCTATAAAGACAAATATTCCAAAATTTTCCCCAGACTCATGTTCCCAGGTTTCTTTTGTCACATTATTTCTAAATTTAGCATAATTTACCATCTCGTCACCACGGGCTTCCACTATTTCCGTGTTAAATATTACCTCTATCTTTTCATTTTCAAAGACCCTTTCAGCAATGGACCTGGCACATGTAAAATCGGGCTCCCTGGCAATAATGGTAACTTTTTTTGCAAATCTAGTGAGATATATCGCTTCCTCAGCAGCTGCATAACCTGCCCCTATGACAAATACTTCTAAGTCTGTGAAAAATTCTCCGTCACATGTGGCACAGTAGGCCACTCCTCTTCCTGTGTATTTTTTTTCTCCTGGAAAGCCTAGTTTTTTTGGTCTGGCTCCTGTGGATATTATCACAGACCTTCCCCTATACTCTCCGCCGCTTGTTTTCACAACTTTTATCTCCCCGGAAAAATCCACTTCCGATATATCTCCAGCAATAAATTCCGTGCCAAAGTCCTCTGCCTGATTTCTCATTACTTCAGAAAGTTCAGGGCCTTTGGCATTTCTCACGCCAGGATAATTATCAATGTCAGAAGTGGTTGCAGCCTGTCCGCCGGCCATCCCCTTCTCTATTATAACTGTATCCAGTCTGGCCCTCCCTGCATATAATCCAGCCGAAAGACCAGCAGGTCCTCCACCCAATATTATCAGATCGTATATTTTTTCCATATCATCCCTCGTTTCCCTATTTTTTATTTCTTCATCACTTATATCTTTCTGCATGGTTTTAGTATAACCTTTTTTAGATAATTCTATAGATGGCTTTGCAACAGGATTTTCATCTATGAATAAGATTACCTCCTCTGATGTTAAATTTTTTCGGTGTTAAACCTCAATTTTTCATAAGATTCATTAGTTTAAGGTACTTTTAAAAGCATTAATATATTTATACTTGAGTTTTCATTCCAAATCAAGAATATGAATCCATTATATAATATTTACTTTAATTTTTTTAAGATAAAAAATACAAAAGCAGTGCCGTTGTTAGACACTGCTCACATTTTTATTATAAACTGAATTTTACCGTCATCTCTGACTCTTATCATCGTTCTGTAATGAAGATTCTTTAGCAGGTTTTTCATCTTATCCCGGTCAACCTTTTCTATCTCCATTATTATGTGCCCACCTCTTCCTTGACGGAGAGAAATTTCTCCTGAAGCTGAGATCTCTTCTGTTATACGATAACCTTTTTTTTCCATCTCATGCCTCAAATCATCAATTTTAGACATCTACACCACCTCAGGAAATGTATACGTCAAGGTCTAGAGCCTTCCTTTTTTCTACAAAAAGAATTTCAGCAGTGCCGATGTGAGAATGAGCATAAAGGCTCCACCGATTCTTGATGATATCTGAGCAAATGGCATAAGTTCCATCCTGTCTGCAGCAGAAAGTACCGCCACATCTCCTGTCCCACCCATGTTTGCCATACAAAGGCCAGCTGTGATAGAGCCCTCTATCATATAGAATCCCAATAAATGTCCTATTACTGCTGTTCCTACCACTGCTCCTATTATTGTTGTAAATACAAGAAGGATATAAGTAGGGCTGAATGCCTTTATAACTGCATCAAGACTTGTATATGCCACTCCTATACCCACAAGCAGAGCAGGAGTAAAGTTTTTCATTATAAACTGGAACCATTGTGCAGCACACTGTTCATACTCCCTTTTTATGAGACCCGCTGCCTTTACTGCAGCTACGGACAAAATCATAAGAGCATAGGGATGCAGATTTATATATTTTGCAAGGAGTGTTCCTAGAATAAAGAAGGTACAGGCAAACAATAGTCCTTTCCCCATATTTTCAAAACTGATTTTAAGTTCTGCTTCTTTTTCATGTCCCCCTATATCGTTGGTTTGATCTTTGAGAAGTTTTCCGTCTCCGCTGAGAGCCTTGTTTTTCTTCCCGATTTTACTCAAGACTCCACCTACCACTATTGCCACGGCATTCCCTAGGGCAACAGCAGGAACCATTACAGAAAGGAGTTCTGCAGGGTCTTTGCTCATAGCCTGACCAAACATCTGAGCTAGAGGTACTGCACCTGCCCCCATACCTCCACCCATAATTGGTATGGCGATGTAGAATATCGCTTTTCTAAATCCGTAGCCGAGAAGGGCTCCTGTAACACCTGTGAAGAGAGTGGCACATGCCACCCCGCCGATGATCACCGGAAGATATCTGAGTGCCGCCTTGATCAGAAGCTTTCTGTTCATCCCCAAAATACTACCTGTGATAAGGGCAGCTATATAGAAGTTTAGAAATCCTTCCCCCTTCATAAAGGAGGTCATTATGTTTTTGCCATTTTCTGGAATAACACCGTAGGAGATAAGTGCTGCAGAGGCAAATATTATGACAATAGGCCCTCCACCGAAATAGTCTTTTACTATAGGGGTTCTATTCCCTATCTCATTTAAGATTACTCCTAGTATCATCATCAGTGGAAATGCTCCGAGCATCCCCTTAGGTAAAGCTCCTAGATATGTCGCTGCAAAGACGACAATTGTGATCGGGATAAAATATTTCATCTCTATCCCCATAAGTTTGTACTGACTGCTTTGAGCTTCTTCTAAAACACCTGTATTCTGCATATTTCTCCTCCTTGTTAAGATTTTATCTGTTATTAATTTTGATTTTCATGCCCACCTTTTTAGAAACAGTGTCATCGATATAAGCCCTCCCAAACTTTTTATAATTCAACATCTTCAGAAACAACGAATGTTGTTCTTTTTTATGGTTTTTTATCTCTATTAAGGTTATACCATTCGTTTTCAGAATAAAAAACAATATTAAATTAATTAAAAGGTTTTTAAAATAAAAAAAGATTGCACCTTTTTTAGCAATCTTTTTTTTAAAAATTTATATTGTTATTTTATATTTGTACTGGGGCCTTCCCACACTCTTGTAATGAAGAGTGCTTTCTACCTTTCCTGTCTCTGTAAGATAATCTAGATATTTTTTCACAGTTACCACACTAGACTCAACCCTTTCGGCCACCTCCTTGGTAGACCACTCCTTAGATCTGTCTTCTTCTAGGATACACATTATTTTATTGAGGGTACTTTCATGTATCCCCTTACAAGTAACCACATTTTTCTTGTCTCCCAGAAATATCTTATCTATCTCTTCCTGTGTAAGAGACTCTTTTCCGTAGGTTGTTTCTTTTTTATCCAGGTATTTTTTAAATGAGCTTCTGAGTCTTGCAAAATTAAAGGGTTTTATAAGATAGTCCAGGGCTCCTAGCTGAGATGCCTTTTCTATATCTTCTAGGTTGCTTGCAGCGGTGACAAATATGGTCTCTATCCACATCTCATTTTCCCTCAAGTTTTTAAGTAGCGTGAGACCGTTCATTCCTGGAAGATACATATCCAGGATGAGAAGGTCTCCCTTTCCCTGAGAAATATATTCATAGGCCGCTTCTCCGTCTCCGAAAGAAGCCTCAACCTTGAACTCCCCAGTGGAAGATACAAATTTTTCTGTTATCATCTTCACCATGGGATCATCTTCAACTATTATAACTTTTATCATCAATATCTCCTTTGTAGATTCTTATTTTAAATGTCTTTGTTCTCTCTCTCTGATTAACCAGCATCTCTCCGCCATAAAGGTCTATTTTCTCTTTTACAAGAGCCAGTCCAGATCCCCTTGTATCTCCCTTCTTAGAAGACACTCCCTTTTCAAATATCTTTTCCACATCAAAGGGTATGGGTCTCCCTGTATCTAAAACCATTATGAGGATGTCATCCTCACTTTCTTTCAGATAGACCTCTATACCGTTTCTCACCGACCTATCACAGGCTTCTAGTGCATTTTCTATGAGATTTCCCACTATTATTACAAGATCACTGGTGGTTATCCTTCCGTGGTCAGACATAAGATAGGTACCCTTGATTAATTTCAGTTTCACACCCTTTTCCATGGCTGTATTCAGCTTACCAGTTAGAAGAGCCAGAAGTATAGAGTCATTTATATCGGCATTTTCAAATCTAGATGCCCCGACCTCATCTTCTAGTTTGCATATATATTTTATAGCTTCATCTACCTCATTAAGCTCCAGGAGTCCTAATATCACATGAAGCTTGTTTTTGAACTCGTGGATATTTGCCCTGAGGGAATCTATGAGCTGTGAGAATCCAGTTATCTCTTTTGCCCTTTTATTCACCTCTTCACTGTCCCTCATGGTGAGCACCACTCCCAGGGGAGTTTCATTTTTAAAGATAGGTATAGAATTTATGAATACTTTTTTCTTCTGAAGATCGATCTCTCTATCATATATCCCATGCCCAGTTTCAATAGTCTCTTCAGCAATTTTCTTTAGTTTATCAATTCTGCTGTCCTTCAGTATGGATTCAGCCGCCCTGTTCATCCGTGTGATCTTCCCCTTCTGATCTATAGCCAATATCCCCTCATGGATGCTTTCAAATATTGTTTTCTTCTCCTCGTATATCTTACCTATCTCATTGGGTTCAAATCCCTTAAGTTCCTTTTTTATGCTGTGAGAAAGTGTTGAGGCCGGTATAAAACTCAAAAGTATAACCATAACAAGAGCCGACGTAAAATAAACTATCACTCCTCTTTTCACCTTTTGAATTTTCCAGTACAACTTCCCTACTGTCACAAAGCCTACCTGTCTCCCCCTATACTCTACAGGCTCAAATCTTCTTATGGATATTCCCAAAGTTCCCTTGGCCTTTGAAAAATAACTTTCTCCTGTTTCTATTACTTTTTTTTCATCTCCTCCTACAAAATATTTCCCCACTTTTTCTCTGTCTACGTGGGAAAATCGCTTCCCATCCATATCTGCTACAACTATGAGGTCTATTCCCTCTAGGGAGCCCATGGTTTTTTCCACATAATTTTGTATTAAGTCAGCATTTTTTTCATAGAGATTTTTCTGAATAAAGGGGTCTCTGGCCACAAGAGAAGAGACATTCTTTAGATTCCCTTGCACTTTATCCTCTATAAGTCTCAGTTCCCTCTTAATAAAAAGGCCTGATGTTATCACCAGGCTCAATGTCAACAAGGTCAATATGTAAACTCTTATCTTGTTTTCCAGCTTCATAGGCCAATCTCCCCAGGTTTATCACTGCAATATTCGATATATGACAATTTCTCAGTTTTTTTAATTTTATGATATTATTTACCTATGAATTTCAAAAGAACCCGCCTTTCCCTGCCCCCGTCAAACTCACAAAAATAAACTCCCTGCCAGATTCCCAAGAGAAGTTTACCCTTTTCTATTATAAGAGTGCTTTCTGCACCTACCAAACTAGTTTTCAGGTGAGCATCAGAATTCCCCTCCATATGCCTGAAGTTTAGATCAGGAACCATCTTTTCTAAGGCCTCTATCAGGTCATGCTGCACATCAGGATCATAAGATTCATTTATAGTGATCCCTCCTGTGGTGTGCATAGAAAAAACAACCAGGATTCCATCACTCCATCTGTTTTTATAAACTGCTTCTTTTATTCTTTTGGTTATATCCACCATTTCACATTTTCCACTTGTCTTAAATTCGATAATTTCCATAATTCATACCCCCTGTTGATTTTTTCAGCTTATTCAAATAAAGTTTAAGTTGCAAATAAAAAAATAATTTTTACATAATTTTCAAGCTTTTCCTAATATTAAGTATAATATAAATTAACTCAAGTTGCTACTTGAAAGAAATTCTCATAAATAACTGAATCTATAAAAATATTAGAGTCAAAAGATTTCGTCACGAATGAAAATCAATAAAAGATAAAAAAATTAACACGAATAATAACAAAAGCTTTTGGTCACAGAGGACCCAGAGAAAAAGAATGAGTTTCACAGAGATAAAATAAAAATTTTTTAATTTTTAGATTACTTTACCCTTACAAGCTTCAGATAGTTCTTTTCAATGACGGTGCATTCAAAGAAAATCCTTTTTTAGGAAACTCTTCCATAGTGAAAACTAATCCTGTGCTACTAGATATGGAATTTAGCAACTCCCTATGGAGGGCAGCTATTATTCCGAGAAATGGGTGGAAAAATTCCGCTGAAAAATTTATAGTGAAATTTGCCGTGTCGATTTTATTGACCTTATCAGGGTCACTGCTTCTTTACAACAACATAATTTCAAGATTCAAACTTAAAAAGCAGGTGATTCATGATCACCTTACCGGGCTTTATACCGGGGCTTTCCTTGATGAGTTCTACCAGCTGGCATTTGAAAAGGGCAAAAGAAATAATACCAAGGTTCTCATATTACTTCTAGATATAAATAAGTTTAAAAGTATAAATGATACCTATGGACACAAGGCAGGAGACGAGTTTCTCATTATTATCCCAGATATAGGGGATATCTCAGATGTAAAAATTATAAAAGAGAGAATAAGAAAAGCAGTCACCCTAGATTACCATTATCAGAATAAAAAAATAAAAATTCTCTCTAGCATAGGAAGTGCTGTTTATCCTACAGACGAAACTGATTTTGACAAACTGACCCATTTTGCCGATGAAGATATAGAAGACAAATTCAAGTAACAGTAATTAAATTATAGCTATAGCCGACTATCAACCTCGAGACTCTTCTCGGGGTTGATTTTTTTGTTTCCAACAGAAGAATCCCCTTTCACTTGGAAATTTACAAGCAATTATAAAGGATGTTTTTAAATTGCTAGAATAAATCTATATATAATACAAGAGGAGGAAATAAATGAATAGATTTTTTATAACTATGTTAGTTACGCTGATTTTCACAGTTCTCTCCTTTGGAGAAAATATAAAAGTCATAGCCACAATATTTCCAAATTATGACTTTGCCAGAAATATAGGCAAAAACAGGGCGGAAGTTACCCTGCTTTTGCCACCTGGAGTAGAGGCTCATTCCTATGAGCCAACACCTAGGGATATGGTCAGGATAACCACTTCTGATATTCTCCTCTATACAGGGGAAGATATGGAGCCCTGGGTCCACAGACTGAGTGGAAATCTCCCCTCCTCAGTGACCGTCTCTGACATCAGTCAAGGTATAGAGAAAATAAAAGATGGCGATCACAAAGACCCACATATATGGACAGATCCAGTCCTTGCAATGAAAATGGCAGATAATGTAGCCGCAGCCTTTATAAAAGCTGATCCTAAAAATAGTGAATATTATATTGAAAATGTCAGGATTTACAAAAATAAGCTCTTTAAACTTCATCAGAAGATAGAAAGAGAACTGTCAGATATAGACAAAAGGGACGTTGTTTTTTCAGGTCATATGGTCTTTGGATATTTTGCCAAGAGATACAATCTGACCTTTACAACTCCTTATAGGAGTTTTTCCCCTGATGCAGAGCCGACCCCCAGACGTATGGCAGAGCTCATTACAACCATAAAAAAGCGTGGAGATTCTTATATCTATTTTGAAGAGCTCATAGACCCCAAAAGTGCCAAGCTTATAGCCAGAGAAACCGGGGCAGAGATCCTCCTTCTCCACGGCGCTCATAATCTGTCCAAAGATGATTTGAAATCTGGAAAAGATTATATAGATATAATGGAGGACAATCTTAAAAATCTGAAAAGAGGTCTGAAAAATGAATGATATTATCATCTCTGTGGATAAACTGAATATTGACTATAATGGCATCAGGATTCTTGAAAATATATCTTTTGATGTCAATGCCGGCGACTATATAGGGATAGTGGGTCCAAACGGTTCTGGAAAAACTACCCTTGTAAAAACCATGGTGGGAATACTGAAAAGCAGTATGGGAAGCATAAAATACCATGATGTGAGTCCTGGTGAGATAGGTTACCTTCCCCAGAAGAGTTTTAAGCTAGACAAGACTTTTCCTGGAAAAGTGAGGGAGGTAATAGCGTCTGGTCTCCTTGGAAAAAAAAGATTTCCAAGGTACCTTTCAAAAGAGGAGTGGAAAAATGTAGATGAACTGTTAAAAAAACTAAAGATAGAAAAACTTGCAGATAAATCCATAGGAAATCTTTCTGGTGGTCAGCAGCAAAGGGTGCTTTTAGCCAGGGCTTTGGTGTCAAAGCCCAAAATTTTGTTTTTAGACGAGCCTACATCTGCCCTAGACCCCAAGGTTAGAAATGAGTTTTATGAACTTTTGAAAGATATAAACTTGAGGGAGAATGTAACTATACTTTTTGTATCCCACGATGTAGGAGGAATAGGAAAACACACCTCAAAGATGCTTTATCTAGACAGATCACTTGTTTTCTATGGAAACTATGATGAATTCTGCCAGTCAGATAAGATGACGGCTTACTTTGGTCCAATCTCACAACATCAATTTTGCTGGAGGCATACCCATGATCATTAATGAAATAGCACAGGCATTAAGTTTCTCATTTATAAAGAGGGCAATATTGTCAGGGATATTTATATCCTTGTCATGCTCTTTTTTAGGACCTTTTTTGGTTCTCAAAAATCTTTCTCTTATAGGGGACGGACTGGCCCACGTGGCCTTTGCCACAGTAGCTCTAGGGATAATGTTTTCCCTATCCCCCATACTGGTTTCTGTTCCCTTAGTTATACTTGCTTCCTCCCTTATACTAAAATTAAATGAAAAGGCAAATATCGACGGAGATGCAGCCATCGGTCTGGTTTCCTCCCTCGCAGTAGCTCTAGGGGTACTAATAGCCAGCCTCTCAAAGGGATTTAACGTGGACTTGTTTAGCTTTCTTTTCGGTAACATCCTAATTATAACAGAAGGAGAAATAATCATGTCTGGGATACTCTGTGTTACTGTTGTCGCAGGAGTCATCCTATTTTATCCGGATCTTTTTACAATAACCTATGATGAGGAGTTTGCAGTGTCACAGGGATTAAATGTCAGACTTTTAAACCAGCTCCTTATAATACTTACATCTGTCACAATAGCCTTGGGAATAAGGATCGTAGGCACCATGCTTATATCCTCACTGATCATATTTCCAGCAGTTACTGCACTGCAGATATCTAGTGGATTCAAGAGCACCCTTGCTTTTTCAGCTCTTTTTTCCTCTACATCGGTGGTTTTAGGAATTTTTGTCTCTTATATACTGGATATTCCAACAGGAGCTACCATAGTGATCATAAACTCTATCTACTTTATAGGGGCCTTTACTTTTAAAAAACTTGTGTTAAAAAGATAAACGGGATTTTTTACTGCCATATTATCCCCAAGGAAGTGAACTGTTATGATAAAAAAAACAATCACCTTGATAATACTCATTCTCTTCGTCGGATGTGGAGAAAAAACACAGGATGAGGCTCCCCCTAAAGAGATCAAACCCGTAAAAACAGCTCTTATAAAAAATATCGAGATGTACAAAAGAGTGGTGGACAATTCTGACATAGAGCCTATTTCCCAGGTAGAACAAATCACAGAAAAAGGCGGGGAGATAATAGAGATAAACTTAAATAATGGAGATAGGGTAGAAAAAGACCAGGTCATATTAACTATAGAAAATGAAACTGTCTCTTCGAGGTATTTCAGAGCCAAAGCAGATATGAAAAACAAGAAATCTCAGATGGAAAAAACAGTAAAATTTGCAAAGGATGAGATACTCAAAAATTATGAAGAAGCAAAATCTGCCTATATTTCAGCAACAGGAGACCTTGATGCAGCAGAAAAAAGTTTCAGCGAGAAAAAAATCACTTTTGCAGGAAATGAAAAACTTTATAAAGAAAGACTTATCTCTGAAAAAGAGTACAGAGAAATCATAAGTTCCTTTGAACAGGCAAAAGTAAGATTCGAATCTTTAAAAAACGGCGGAGTCAAGGAAAAAAAAGCTACCTATCTTCTCTATAAGAAATATAAAGATGATGAAAGCTGGAAATATAACATCTCAATGGCAAAAGCCGACTACCAGTTGGCCTTAGCTGAATTTAATGCGGCAAAAAAAGACTATGAAGACCTCGGTGTAAAGGCTAAAATATCGGGAGTTATCACAGATATGGATTTAGACCTTTATCAGTATATCGACGAAAAGAAATTTCTTTTTAGCATCATTGACGACTCTATCATGAAGGTGGAAATGGGAGTCCCCGGAGAAGATATCTCTGATATTTCTTCTGAGAAAAAAATAGATGTGTTTATCCCGGATATTTCAAAGATAATAGAAGGAAAAATCTACGAGATAAATCCCTCTGCCAATCCCACGACAAAAAAATTCACAGTAAAAATATCCCTAGATAACAGCGGTGGCTTTCTGAAAAAGGGTATGTACTCAGAAGTAAGGTTAGAGTCAAACCCTAAAAATGTTCCTGCAGTTCCAAAGGAAGCTGTCATGATAAAAGACCTCTTAAGCTATATCGCCATAGCGGAGAATAAAGAGGCAAAGGTGATCCAGATAAAAACCGGAATGGAATCTGACACTTTTTATGAAGTTATCTCCTCTGAAGTATCTTCTGGAGATAAAGTCATCATACAGGGACAGTACCTTTTAGAAAACGGAGACAGCATCAAGGAGGTTGAATAGCATGAGAGATATTCCATTAATTGCTATAAAAAAACCTGCAACTACCCTTATGCTTATCGTAACAATGATAATCGTTGGGCTCCTTAGCCTTTCACAGATGCCTGTGGCCCTGCTGCCAAATTTTAATATCCCTGTTGCTACAGTTGTGACAACCTGGCCCGGGGCATCTCCTGAAGATATGGACAAGCTTGTCACAAGAAAATTAGAAGATGCCGTATCCCTCGTAGAGGGGATAAAGGACTTTTACTCTTACTCCAGTCAGGAGCTTTCACAGATAGTTATCGAATTTGACTACGGAACCAATTCCGATGACAAGGTAGACCTCATACAGACAGAGGTAAACAAGATAAGGAGTGAACTTCCTGACGATATAAATGAGCCGGTCACAGACAAAATTGATATAGGGGCTGAGACCTCTATACTGGTGGATTATATAGGGGATGATATCACCTCCCTGAGATCCACTGCAGAAAACCTCATAAAACCCAGGTTTCAAAGGGTAAAAGGAGTAGGTGACGTAACAGTTAGGGGGGGACTGGAAAAAGAGGTACTTGTGGAGCTAAATCCCTACAAACTAGATTCATACAATTTAAATGCAGTGGATATATTCAACATAATAAAACAGTCAAATATAAATATTCCCATAGGAGAGATCAAATCCGGCGAAAAAAGCTACCTTGTAAAAATAGAGGGAGAACTAGAAAGCGTTTCCCAGATAGAAAACGTAGTTATCTCAAATATAAGCTCGAAAATACTTAGACTTAAAGATGTGGCCTCTGTCACTCTTACCCACAAAGACCGGGATTCATTTTACCGGGTAAACGGTCAGCCTGCAGTTTCTGTCATGGTAAATAAAGCTGAAGACGGAAACATAGTTGATATTGCAGACAGAATAAAGGCAGATATAGAAGAACTCGCCCCATACCTCCCTGCAAAAACATACCTTTCAGTGGGCTATGATGCATCAAAATTTATAAATCAGTCTATCAATACTGTAAAAAACAACGCCATCACGGGACTTGTACTGGCCTCTATAATTTTATTTATATTCCTGAAAAGTTTCAGAGCCACTTCAATAATTGCTCTGGCTATACCATCTTCCATTATTTTCACCTTTGCTTTTATGGATATGAAGGGAATATCTCTCAATGTAATATCCTTAATGGGTCTCTCCCTCGGAGTGGGGATGCTCGTAGACAATTCAGTCGTTGTCCTAGACAATATCTACAGACATTATAAAGAACTAAAAAAGAACCCTTCAGAGGCCGCAGGTGAAGGTGCTAGAGAGATTGCCATGCCAATTTTGGCTTCTACAGCTACTACAGTGGCAGTATTTATACCAATCGTCCTTAGAGAGGGGATTGCAAAAGAGATATTCAGCGATATGTCCTACACCATCTCATTCTCTCTTTTGGCCTCCCTTATAGTTGCTCTCACCTTTGTTCCTATGATATCTAGCAAGATACTAGAAAAAGAGGAGAAACACAGTGAGGACGGGAAATTATTAAAAAAAATAAGAATAATATATATGAAGCTTTTAAACTTGGCACTGATTCACAGGTGGAAAACGCTGCTAATAACAATTATACTCTTTGTTATCTCACTTTTTATAGCAGGAACCATCGGCGGAGAATTTATGCCTGAGCAGGATGAAAGTCAGTATACAATAATAGCGGAACTTCCCTCTGGGATGGAGATTTCCATGGCAGAACGTATATCACAGCTTCTAGAAAACAGGGTGGTAAAAGAAAAAGAAAATGATGAAATGGTCAGATACAGTACCACTGGAAACCCCAGTCAGATAGCCATCAACGTCGAACTTAAAAAGAAAAAAGAGAGAAACCGTGATGTTTTTACCATAGTAGATTCCCTCAGAAGTGATCTGTCAAAAATCCCAGATATAAAACTAAATCTCACTACGGTTTTTAGGGGGCCACAAACCTCAGAAAGAGATTTCCAGTTTGAGATATATTCGTCAAATTATCTTCAGATGGAATCCATCACTAAAAAACTATTTGAGGTTATGAAAAATAAACGTGGACTGGTTGACTTTAAATCATCTATAGAAGGGGGAGGTCCTCAGGCGAAAATAATCATAAACAGAGACAAGGCACAGTCTTATGGTCTAAGAGTCACTGAGATAGCCCAGGCCTTGAGTTATCAGATACTAGGAGATGACCCCATCACAATAAAGACTGATAATGAAGAGGTCGATGTCACTGTCAAATTAGCAGAAGAGTTTCGAAAGTCCATAGACAGATTTTTAGATTCCAAAATAAAAACTCCTGCAGGAATTTCTGTAAAAATAAGAGATATAGCAGATATAAAAATCCAAGAGGGTTCATCCCAGGTGGAAAGAAAAAACAAGATAAGAAAAGTAACAATTTCTGCCAACCTAGCAGAGGACTATACCCTAAAAGAAGCTCAAATTTACATGGCTGAGGAGTTTAAAAAACTCAAGCCTCCAAAGACAGTATCCTATGGATTCGGTGGTGAGGGCCAGCAGTTAAATGAGGCTATGACAGACCTGAATATAGCCCTTGTGCTCTCCATCTTTGTAGTTTATTTTATCCTGGTATCCCAGTTTGAATCTTTCGTTCTACCCTTTATCATAGTAGGGGCCATCCCTCTTTCTGTAATCGGCGTATTTTTCGGTCTTTTTATTACAGGAAGAAAGTTGGATATCATGGTGATGGTAGGAATAATAATGCTTGTAGGAATAGTTGTAAATAATGCCATTGTACTCATAGACTATATCAATCTTTTGAGATTGAGGGGGGCCAATATAGAGGAGGCACTTATCGAAGCCGGTGAAACCAGGCTGAGACCCATTGTCATGACCACTCTCACCACAGTTTTTGGTATGATACCTCTTGCTATAAGCAGGGGAGAGGGGGCCGAGATGTACAACGGCATGGCAATCGCAGTTATTTTTGGTCTTTCACTTTCTACTCTTCTCACTCTTATAATTATACCTATACTTTATTCCTTCATAGAAAACGTGAGGGTTAAATTAAAAAGAGACAGAAATTAAGTTTTCTGTCTCTTTTTGTTATAAATTTTAAATTACAGTCTCAGTAATTTATTTCTTCAACTTTATATTTTTAGACACAATATCCTGGTATCCCACCACACGGTTTCTCCCATTTTCTTTTCCCATATACATGGCTTCATCTGCCTCTTCCACCGCCTTTTCCAGGGATTTTCCCACATTCAGTTTTGATACTCCTATTGTCACAGTTATATTCAGAGACTGGTTATGATAGTAAAAAATCTCACTTTCCACCGTCTTTCTTATTTTCTCTGCAGCAAGAAGGGCACCCTTGTAGTCTGTCTCAGGAAGGAGTACAAGAAACTCCTCTCCTCCCCATCTACCCACTATATCACTGAGACGGATATTCTTTGTGACAACTCTTACAAAAGATCTTAAAACAAAATCTCCGCAAGCGTGCCCGTAAGTATCATTGAATTTTTTAAAGTGATCTATGTCCATCATAATTATACAGGCATCTATATCATACCGTTTCATTCTGTCTAATTCCAAATTTGCTATTTTAGTGAAACCTTTTCTGTTATAAGCACCGGTCAAAAAGTCTTTTTCGACCTCCTTATCACTTTTTCTAAGCATCACCTGTAGTTTTTCTATGGTCTGCTGACTGTCCTTTACCACAGCCTTACGCGTTGACACTCCGTATAAAAATATCAGAGATATAAACCATAAAGCGATGAAAACCATATTGCTTCTAATGATTTCAGAGTTCAGCTTCAGTATATCAGTGACATAGTATACTTTCCACGGAGCAGAGTTACACTGTTCATAATAGATATAATACTTCCCTATTTTCTCTATGTCACAGGGCTCCATATCTGAAAGCTTGTATCTCTTTTCATAAATTTTTTTTGGGAGACTATCATAAAACTTTGACACCTCTTTATTTTCAATATTTTTTGTTGAAAGTGCATTGCCTTTATCATCCACCAGAAAAAATTCCATTATGAGGCTAGAATCTTTTTTTTTTACAAAAAAATTACTTTTTAGTCCCAGTGTTATTATCCCCTTTAGTGTACTCCCGTCGTATATGGGAGCTCCTGTGGTAATGATCGGATCATCCCCTAGTGGGTCTTTATAAATACCGCTCCAGAAGGAACCTGTTTCCCTCTTTTGACTTTTCGTCGAAAGCTCTTTTTTTACAAAATCCAGTTTATATATATCCCTCACAGAGGAATATTTATCCCTTGGTATTTGAGGAAAAATATTTATAAAACCCTTGCCAGAGACATAATATATATGGGCAATATCCGGCATGACTTTTGATACATTTTTGTAGCTGGCGGCAACAATCTCTGACATATCAAGCTCTTTTTTCATAGACCAATCAGAGCTTATTCTATTTATCCCGGCTACCATTCTGTCTGCATCATCTGTGAATATATATATATCATCTTTAGGTAGATATTTAAAGTCAAGATTATTATTTCCGACTCTCACATTCTTCTCATAATAGGTAGTTCCGGAAGTTTTAAGAATATTGAGAAGTTCATTTACTGCAGATATATTTTTGTCCATATAATAATAATTTTCATCTGACTGTTTTTTAAATTTGTCTATAGATTTTATCATCTCAAATCTGTAGTTGACTCCGAAAATTATAATTAAACAGACTACAACCGTGCTCCTAAAGAACTTTCTCCAAAATTTTCCCATTCTAGACTACCTCCGATCTGGTAAATGGTTAAGTCTCATGCTGGTGTTTATTTTTTTCCAGTAATTTTTTTATGCTGTCCCTTATCTCCAGGGATTTTTTCGGGTACCCCTTTGAGGATACCGCCACCTGAACCATTTCACTTTCATATATCGCAGCAAATCTGGCATTCATCTCTACTTTGGATGTCATATTATTTACCAGTATGTTCTTTTCATTGCAGATCTCATATATATATTTATTGAAGTCACTGTTGCTCGTCGCAGCCACTACCAAAAAAACATTTTTTAGGTCTTCCTCTATAAAATCTCTCGTTGATATTTTTACATCCTGAAGCCCAAGAATCTCATCTTCTGCCACATATTTGGTTATTACCTCTACCTTTGCCCCGTATTTCAGCAGGGTTTTTATTTTCCTGCAGGCTATATTTCCAGCCCCTATAACAAGACATCGCTTTTCATTCAAGTCTATAAACAGCGGGAAAAAATTGTGCTCCATATTTTGTATTCCCTCCTTAAGATGTATATTTGTTCAGATTTAAATTCTATTTTCTTGATTTCTGATATGGGTCTCAAACACCCTCTATCATTTATACCGGTTCAAATGACATTTCCTTCAAATTTCAAAAAAACAGAGTGATTTATTGCAGTCATCCAAAAAAATAAGCCTATTGTATCACACTTTGTCCACCTTCATAAAAATTTTGGCAGTTCCGCTGAATGAAATCACGTGTGAAATCTGATCTCTAAAATAATTGTATGTGAACTAGTTGATTATTACGAATCGTTTTAATGATCTCGGGATTCATTTTTCTCTTTTAAAAAAATATTGCTATTTTAGCATTAAAGAGGATATAATTATATTTATTCGCTTCCGAAAGATGGTCTATAGAGAACTTTACAGCTGATGATAGAAAAATAAACTCACATATGAATCAATATATATTTTAAAGGGGTGAACTAAAATTTAATGAAAAATGTAAATAGATTAACGGAGGGGCCCATAAGCAAGCTGCTCATATCGCTGGCGATACCGATAATGGGGTCTTCTTTTTTACAGATGGCATACGGGCTTGTAGATATGCTATGGATAGGTAGACTGGGAAGTAATGCCGTAGCAGGGATAGGAACCGCAATGTTTTTTATAAATTTCGGATATGCCCTCAATTCTATGGTGGTAACCGGAGCCGGCATAAAGGTATCTCACAGCATAGGATCCAAGGATTATGACGGTGCTGCAGACTGTATAAAAAACGCTTTTCTTATAAATTTTATTATGTTTATTTTCTTTATAAGCGGTTTAATATTTTTCAGAGACGGCTTGATAGGCTATTTCCAACTGAATGACAACGAAGTTGAAGGCATGGCAAAGACATATCTTGTAATAACAGGATTAGGGCTTGTGTTTAAGTTTTCAAACTTTCTTTTTACCAGAATTTTAAATAGCTTCGGGGAAAGCAAGCTCCCCTTTAAAATAAACGCAGCCGGTGTAGTGATGAATATCATATTAGACCCGCTGCTTATATTTGGGCTGGATATGGGGGTAGCAGGTGCTGCTCTAGCCACAATAATATCCCAGACACTTAGTATGTTTTTATTTCTGAGAGCTTCAAGGGAGTATTTTTCCATAAAAAATATATTTCAGTATAACTTAAAAAGAATAAAAGAAATACTGAATTTAGGGATGCCCATAGCAGTACAGAGGGTCCTCTTCACAGGTTTTGGTATACTCATAGCAAAAATAATCGCCAAATGGGGCCCAGACGCAATAGCGGCTCAGAAGATAGGACTGCAGATAGAGTCAATAGCGTATATGACCGCAGGAGGACTCTACGGGGCAGTAGCCAGCTTTATCGGTCAAAACTACGGGGCAAAAAAATATAAAAGAATATCAGAAGGTTATAAAACAGCTTTTTTACTGGCTAGTGTTATAGGCGGTACTGCTACTCTTCTCTTCATAGTCTTTCCAAAAGAGCTGATAGGGATATTCATAAGGGACAGCAAAACATTGGAGATCGGTGTAAATTATCTCAGAATAATCGGTCTGTCACAGTTTTTTATGTGCATTGAGATAATAAGCAACGCCTCATTCAGCGGAATAGGTAGGCCAAAAATCCCCTCCACAATCAGCATAATATTTACAGGTATGAGGATACCTATAGCGTATTACCTGTCCCAAGAATCTAGAATGGGAATAAACGGTGTCTGGGTGAGTATAGCTTTGACTAGCATCTTCAAAGGGATTATTCTTTCAGGGTTATTTTTGAAAAACTTGAGAAAAATTTATATAAAGGTTAAGGGAGAGGGATTATGGATTTAAATTTTAAGGATCTGATAAAAAAATCAAAATTGGAATCTTTGTTGACAAGAGGAAATTTCGGGTTGGAAAAGGAAAATCTTAGAGTGGATAAAGATGGTCGGTTAGCTCTCACCGACCATCCAAAAGAATTTGGTGATAAACTGAAAAATCCCTATATAACCATTGATTTTTCAGAAAGCCAGCTAGAAATGATAACTCCTAGCTTTGAAAGTGTGGAAAAAGCCTATACTTTTCTGGAGAACATCCACGATATTGTGAGTACTACGCTAGACAAGGAATATTTGTGGCCCCAAAGCATACCACCTATTCTGCCGGAAGAGGAAGATATCCCCATAGGGGTGTTCCATGGAGAAGAGGGAAAAGTCAACAGGGAATACAGGGAGCGTCTGGCAAAAAAATATGGAAAAAAACTCCAGCTCTTATCGGGGATACATTATAATTTTTCTTTTTCAGATAAATTCTTGGAAAAACTCTACAGCGAGATTTCCGACAGTTCAAAATTTCAAAATTTAAAAAGCTTTAAAAACTATCTTTACCTGAAAATAGCAAGGAATCACTTTAGATACGGCTGGCTTTTCGTCTATCTCTTTGGAGCCAGTTCTCCCATACACGGGACTTACAGAAGAGAGTGCATAGAAAAGATGTCGCAGCTACAGGATGACTCCTATTATTTTGAAGATACTCTGTCTTTTAGAAACGGAATATGCGGATATAAAAACATAGATGAAATTTATGTCTCACACAACTCCATCACAGACTATGTAACTAATATAAAAAAACTTATTGAAAAAAATATTCTGCAGGAAGCCAAAGAATATTATAGTTCCATAAGGATAAAATCTAAAAAAAAGACAGATATACTTGATTCTCTAGAAAAAGATGGAGTGGAGTATCTGGAATTTCGTTCTATTGATCTCAACCCTTTCAGCAGGATAGGGGTGGATATCTTGGATTTGGAGTTCGTACACCTGTTTATTATATACCTTCTTTTAAAGGAGGAAAACGATGAGTTCGGAGAATTTCAATACAAAAGCGCCATTAAAAACCAAGAGCTGCTGGCATCAAGGGGAAGAGATAAGGAGCTGCTTTTAAACAAAGGGGAGAACCTCACAATAACTGCCAAAAAATGGGCTGGAGAGATCATCGATGAGATGAGAAGCTGCTTTAAAGAACTCGGTATTTTAGATGAAAAATATCAAGATATTATAAATTTTCAAAGGGAAAAAATAGAGAATGCAGACAGGCAATATGTCTCACGACTTTTAAAAGGTATAAAAGAGAAAGGTTTTATCAATTTTCATCTTGAAAGAGCTAAAACTTCCCTTGAAGAAAGCCAGAGAAAAAGTTTTGCCCTGAAAGGCTACGAAGATTTGGAACTTTCAACTCAAATAGTATTAAAAGAGGCTATAAAAAGAGGTGTGAAGTTTGAGATCGTAGATCGAAGTGAAAACTTTGTTCTTTTAGATAACGGGATAAAAAAAGAGTATATCAAACAGGCCACAAAAACCTCGTTAGACTCATATATTACAGCTCTTATAATGGAAAACAAAGTCGTCACAAAAAAAGTGTTGTCAGACAACGGTATAGTTGTTCCTAAGGGTGAGAATTATGACGACTCCTCTGAGGCCAAGGCAGACTATCACGACTATAAGAATATTGGGACGGTAATAAAGCCAAAGTCCACCAATTTCGGTCTTGGTATAACTATTTTTAAGGCGGGATTCAGCAGAAGTGACTATGAAAAGGCTGTGGATATGGCCTTTGGTGAGGACAATTCTATTCTCATAGAGGAGTTTATAGAGGGAAAAGAGTACCGGTTTTTTGTTATCGGGGAGGAAACAGTAGGTATCCTTCACAGGGTTCCAGCCAATGTCCTAGGTGATGGGGAAAAGAGTATAAAGGAACTGGTCCAAGTAAAAAATAAAAATCACCTCAGGGGAAAAGGGTACAAGACTCCCCTAGAAAAGATAGTTCTCGGCGAGGCTGAAAAAATGTTTTTAGAAGCCCAGGGAAAAAATATTCAATACATCCCTCTTAATGGAGAGAAGGTTTTCTTGAGGGAAAACTCAAATATAAGCACAGGGGGCGACAGCATCGACTTCACAGATGATATTCCTGATATATACAAGGAGATAGCTGTTAAGGCCTCAAAATCAGCAGGTGCTGTAATCTGCGGTGTAGATATGATTATAAAAGATATAAAAAATCCCAATCCAGATGGAAATTATGGTATAATAGAGATAAATTTTAATCCTGCAATACACATTCACTGCTATCCTTACATAGGTAAAAACAGGGAGTTAGGTGGAAAAATTTTAGACGCCCTGGGATTCTGAATAAAGTGTAAAAATAAAACTTTAGAAGTTATAAAATTTAATTTACTATTAGGAGGTTGTTATGAAATATAAGTTAGAACATGGGTGCATCAGAGTAAAGGATCTGAATAAATCTTTAGATTTTTATCAAAATGCTTTGAGTTTAAAAGAAGTCAGAAGAAAGGATTTTCCAAAATATGAATTTACACTGGTATATCTGAGTGATGAAAATAATAACTATGAAATAGAATTAACATATAATTACAATACCGAAAAACCTTACGATATCGGGAATGGTTTTAGTCATTTTGCTCTGACAGTAGAAAACTTGGAAGAATCACATAAAAGGCACGTAGATATGGGCTATGAAGTGGGGGATTTAAAAGGTCTACCTGGAGAAAATCCAAAGTATTATTTTGTGAAGGATCCAGACGGATATGCCATCGAGATAATCAGAGCAAGATAAAAACTAATTTACTAGTTTATGTATGAATTAGATTCAAGGTAATTTGCAACGAATCCCATTTAGAATTTTTTCTAGAACTGGTGATAGTATAAAAGTTGGACAATCTACTTTCGTTTGATATGATAAATATTAAATAGAAAATAGGAGGTCTGCATGGCAGTAGAAAAGCATAGTAATGAAATTAAAGAAACAATGGTTAGACTTTACAATGGGGGAAAAGGTAGGAAGGTTAAGAACTTAGCAATAGAATATGGTATAGCAGAATCAACAGTCAGGTACTGGGTTATAGATAAACCTAAAAAAGAGAATAAAAAGAAGATTAAAGAGTCCTCTAATTCAGAAGTTGAAGAAATGAAAAAAGAGATTGCAAGGCTCAAAGAAGAGAATGATATATTAAAAAAGGCTATGACCATATTCGCCAAAAACTAAGTAAAGATAAGTGTCAGACACTGATCACCACACTTTCTAAAGTACACCCTATTTACAAGCTGACAAAAATTTTAAACATTCCTAAAAGTACGTACTACTATAGAATATCAAGCACAGAGAACCCTAATAAACTAAAGAGGGAAGATCTAAAGCGCAAAATCTTCAAAATATGGGATGGCAGCCATAAAAGATATGGTGCTCCAAAAATACATCAGGAATTATTAAAAGAAAGTAATAAATGCAGTTTAAAACATGTACAAAACTTGATGACGGAACAAAGTATAATGTCTATTACAGTTAAGAAATTCAAGCCTCAGAGAGGTAATGAAGCAGTGGAAGAAAAGTCTGGACCAAATATTTCGAACCAGGATTTTAGCGTAGAAAAAATTAATGAAAAAGTGGTTGGAGATATCACATATATCCATACAAAAAAAGATAAATGGTGCTACCTAAGCTCATTTATGGATCTGTATAACAATGAGATTATTGGATGGAGTTTTTCTAAGAATATGACAACAGATATGGTGCTGGAAAGCTTGAAAATGGCATGCATAAAGAGAAAAGATATTAAGGGTGCCATTATCCATACGGACAGAGGCAGCCAATATACTTCAAATGCATTTAAAGAGACAGTAAAATCTGAGGGGATGAGGTTATCCTACTCAAGAAAAGGAAATCCCTACGATAATGCTTGTATAGAGTCTTTTCACTCGGTTTTAAAAAAGGAGCTTATTCACCATAAAGTGTATGAAGATTTTGAAGAAGCAATGACTGATATTATTGAGTATATAGAAAATTGGTACAACAATAGGAGAATCCAGAAGAAATTAGGATGGAAGTCTCCTAGAGAGTACCTAAAAGCAGCATAAAAAACGAAAAAAAATTGTCCAATAACTTGACGTAATACTAAACTGACTAAATATGTGATATTCATTTTATTTTGGCACTCTCTTGAGTGCCTTTTTTGATTATATTAAAATACAAAAGATAAAATTAGTCTCTATAAAAAATGAAATTGAAATTTTCAAATAAAAATATTTTCAATTTTGTGTTCTCTAACACATTTCCCAAACATTATAAACTGTATAATCTTTAGACATAAGGAACTATTTATGTATTTAAAGCTCTATTTAAAAAATATATCTTATTCCAGGAGGCATATTATGGTTTTACAAAAAAAAGTTATAGAGTACAAAAAAGATGTGATTCAATCTATAATAGAATCAGTTCAAATTAAAAGTATAGAAGAACCCCCTTTGCCTGGGAAGCCATTTGGACACGGTCCTGCAAAAGCTTTGAGCTATTTTTTAAAACGCGGAGAAAGTATGGGGTTTAAAGTTAAAAATTTTGACAACTATGCAGGACATATTGATTATGGAAACGGGGATGAAATAGTTGGCATACTGGGTCATGTTGATGTCGTTCCAGAAGGGGAAGGATGGGATCACGATCCATATGGTGGAGATATAATAGATGGAAAAATATATGGCAGAGGTACTACGGACAATAAGGGGCCTATGATTACATGTCTTTATGCTATGAAAGCTCTAAAAGAATCTGGTATTAAAATTAATAAAAAAATCAGAATGATTTTAGGCGCTAATGAGGAAACCGGATGGGAAGGTATTGAAAATTATTTTAATGTTTATAAGATGCCTCAGCCGGATCTTGCCTTTACTCCCGATGCTGATTTCCCTTTGATTTTTGCAGAAAAGGGCATTCTCAGATTGAGCCTTAAGAAAAAAATAAGAGGAATAAAAAATATAAGTTTAACCGGCGGAACAGTTGTTAACTCTGTCCCTGAAACAGCAACCTTAAAAATCCCTCTGATGCTGTTAGATTCAAAATATAACATTATGAATTTTCACTTGAAATTTAATTATAATAAAAACTATAAAATCGATCTTGAATTTTCAAAAGATTTTCTGACTATCATTTCACATGGGAAATCCTGTCATGCCATGAGTCCTCAAGACGGCTATAATGCAATTTCAGCTCTATTTTGTTTTTTAAACAAAATTTATATTTGTGACGATGAATTTAAATCTGTCTTAAGATTTTTCCAAGAAAGAATAAAAATGGAATATGACGGCACCTCATTGGGAGTAAATTGTTCAGATGAAGATTCAGGTGGCCTAACTCTTAATATTGGAACAACATTTTTAGAAGATGAAATTTTAAATTTTTTAATAGATATAAGATACCCTGTGACCATAAGCTCTAAAAATATATCAAATAAAATAACTTGGTCCGCTAAGAAATATGGAATAGATCTTGAGATTATTGAAGACAAAAAACCTCTTCATGTTTCAAAAGACAGTTTTCTTGTAACTACTCTGATGAATTGCTACAAAGATATCACTGGAGATATAGATGCAATTCCATTAGCTACAGGTGGAGGAACTTATGCCAGAGCCGTGAAAAACGGAGTAGCTTTTGGAGCTCTTTTAAAAGGTCAGGAAGATAATATGCACCAAATAAACGAATATTTGGAAGTAGACAAAATCGATACATGGCTAAAAATTTATGCTGAAGCTATTTATCGTCTTGCAAAATAATTTTTTAAATAAATTAAATATTATTAAGGAGGATTATCATGGAAGAAAATAACAAATTAGGGTTTTGGTCACTTGTCATGTTGATATTTGTTCCAACATTTGGTTTTACAAATATCACCAATAACGCCGTTTATCTTGGACCGGCAGCAATACCATCTTGGTTTTTGATTGCTTTATTTTACTTTTTACCTATGGCTATCATGTTCGCAGAATTAGCCGACGCACACACGAATGAAACAGGGGGAATTTATACCTGGATAAAAAGCGGTCTGGGTAATAAGTGGGCTTTTATAGGAACATGGTCATATTTTATAGCAAACCTGTTTTATCTTCAATTTGTATTTTCCAGAATACCCGTATTTGCATCCTGGGCTCTTTTCGGAGAAAACAGATTCAACGATTCCAACACTTACATGTTGCCATTAATTGGTATTTTAATGTGTATCCTATTGACTTGGATAGCAACAAAAGGTGTTGAAAAATTTTCGAAAATAAGTGACATCGGAGGAAAGTTTACTCTGGGAGCAACTGTTCTGTTCATTCTTTTTGCAATCGTAGGATTTTTTAAAGGCACTCCTTCTGCAAGTGAAGTAACAATTGAAAAAATGATACCAGAATTTAATGTGACTTATTTTGCTACTTTTTCATGGCTTCTATTTGCAGTTGCTGGAGCTGAAGTAGGTGGAACATATATAGATAAGGTGAAAAATGCCAAGAAAACATTTCCAAGAGGGGTTATAATGGCTACAATCCTTATTGCCACATCTTATGTTATAGGGTCTGCTACTGTCTTTTTGGTAGCATCTCCCGAAGCTTTGTCTGATGCAGGTTTAAAGGATGCCAGTTTTGTAGTATATAAGGTCCTTGCTCAAAACTGGGGTTTAAATGGAAAGATCATCGTACAGATTTATGCCCTGATTCTTACCATAACTTCTATCGCGGCTTATACTTTATGGATAGAATCTCCAATAAAGGCTATGTTCTCTGAAGTTCCTGAAAATATTTTTCCAAAATTACTTACAAAAACAGATGAAAAGGGAAGTCTTATAAACGCTCTATGGATACAAGCCTTAGTGGTAATTATTCTTATTGCAATTCCGCTTCTAGGATTAGAATCAATAGACGGTTTCTTCAAACTAATTACTGATTTATCAGCACTGTCTCTTGTACTCCCTTATTTGATTATCGGTTTTGCTTATATGAATTTCAGGTTAAAGGGACTGGAAGGAGAATACACTTTTTTTAAAACTAAAACTGCTTATATGACAGCTTCAGTAATTGTAATTTTGTTTTCTCTGGCAGGATTTTTTGGAGCAGGACTAGACTATGTTATAGGGGCTGAAACAACTGGTGAAGCAGTCAAATCAATACTTATGACATACGGAGGCCCGCTAATCTTGGTTATAGTGGGTATAATCCTAAAGGACTTTAATCTAAAAAGAGCTGCTCTTGCTGCTCAGAAGAATATGAAAAGTTAGTCTGTTATTAAAAAATTAAAAGTAGCCGAATAACTTGTCTTAAAGGGGCTTTATTCGGCTACTTTTATATAACATATTTATATTTTTATTTTTTAGTGGTAAAATCAAATAGTACACCATCTTTATTTTCATCATTATATTTTTTAGGAGAAAATTATGAATAGAGAATATTTGGAATTATTTGATAAAACTAAATTTGAAGAAGTAAGTAACTTCTTTTTAAATAAAGTTGGAGTTTTAGGAAAAATAAAAAAATTCTTTAAAAATGATATCTTATGTTTCGATGCTGGAAAGGAACTTCTCATAATTCAAAATGGAGAAATTGATGTAAGCTTGGAAGAGATTTCAGGTAAAGAGCAGTTAATATATCGTATTAAAAGTGGAGGTGTGCTTGGAGAAATTGAAATGCTTTCTAACCTGACGCAAAACTACACGATTCATTTCACAAAAGATACCCAGATTTCTTTTGTTCCAAAAATTATAGTTCAAAAATTACTGAAAACAAACCCAGATTATTATTTATACTTCACCACCAGTATGGCAAGAGCTTACAACATCACCTTGCTTCATTTAGTTTACAATAAATTCTACTCCAGCGAAGAAAGAATAGTAGAATTTATTTTGAGGATTGGCGCCACACAAGATCCTAATAAAGTAAAAAATATCCTCATTGAAGGTTATACTCATGAAAATATAGCAAGCAATACAAATACTTCCAGATATCTTGTAACTAAAATTTTTAATAAATTAAAGGATAGAAAAATCATAGAAATCAATCCCAAAAAAATTTTTATTTTAGATATAGATAAGCTAAAGGAATATAGAGAAAAAATAAGAAAAGATTAAGTTTATAATAAAACATCTATTATAAATTCAACCTAAAAATAAAGCTTAATTATAGTACATAATGACATTTTTTTCATTAAATGTATTAAAAAATACATTCTTTTATTTTTTTAGCTGTATAATTTTTTTAAAGGTTATACTATGTACCAAATGTATAGGAGGATGTAAAATGAAGAAATTTCTAAAAAGTTTAGTTGAAAAAAACAAAATTACAAGTGAACTTGGTAATGTAGCCAATTACATCCCGGGGCTTGAAAAGTCTAATAAAAATTCTCTCGGACTTTGCATCATGAACACCAACGGCACTTCGTACTCAGTAGGGGACAGTAATATAAAATTCACCATACAAAGTGTGTCAAAACCAATAACTTTGATGCTGGCAATACTAGATCACGGTGAGGAACATGTGTTCTCTAAGGTGGGTATGGAACCCAGCGGGGACGCTTTTAATTCCATTCAAAAATTGGAAACCTGCAAAAGCCACAAACCTTTTAATCCTATGATAAATGCAGGAGCCATAGCAACCAGCGCCTTAATAAAGGGGGGAAACTCTCAGGAAAAATTTCAAAGACTTCTAGATTTTTTTAGAAAAATATCAGAAAACGAGACTCTTGAAGTGAATGATGATATTTATCTAGGAGAAAATCTTACAGGAAATAAAAACAGAGCGATGGCTTATTTTATGAAGGGAGAAGGGTATATTGACGGAAGTATAGATGATGCTCTCTATGTTTATTTTAGGCAGTGCTCTATAGAGGTTACCGCAAAAGATCTTGCCAGAATAGGACTTTTCCTGGCAAGGGGTGGAGTGATGAGCAACGGAGAAAGAGTAGTCAGTGAACGTATTGCAAAAATCGCAAAGACTCTTATGATAACCTGTGGCATGTATGACGGATCAGGGGAATTTGCATTGAGAGTTGGAATACCTTCAAAATCAGGTGTTGGGGGAGGAATAATGTCTGTGGTACCCGGAAAAATGGGTATAGGGGTCTTTAGCCCAGCCCTCGACGAAAAAGGCAATCCTCTCGCTGGTGAGGCTCTTTTAGAAGACCTTTCAACTGAATTATCCCTTAGTATATTTTAAAAAAATAATTATGCTAAATCTGATTTCATATAAAAAACCAGCTGAAATAAAATCAGCTGGTTTTTTATTACATCTTTGAAATCTCTTCAAAAGCCTTATCAATAATCTCTAAAGTCTGATCCATATCCTCTTTTGTATGAGCTGCCGATACAAAATGAGCCTCGTATTTAGAAGGCGGGGTAACCACACCCGCATCGAGCATCACATTAAAATATTTAGCATATTTTTCTCCGTCAGTTTCTATCACATCATCTAGAGTCTTTATCTCATCTTTGTCTGTAAAGAATATCGTAAAGAGAGAGCCCAGTTTATTTATGCACACAGGAACACCATGTTTTTCAGAGATTTTCTCAATATTAGAAGTAATATAATCCACTTTTTCTTTCAGTTCCCTGTAGAGAGTGTCTTTATTCTCTAGAAGGATGCTTATAGTTTCATATCCTGCCCTTACGGAAACCGGATTCCCAGATAGAGTTCCTGCATGGTACACGTCCCCTACAGGAGCGATCATGTCCATCAGTTCATTTTTTCCTCCAAAGGCGCCTACAGGGTATCCGCCCCCTATAATCTTCCCAAGGGTAGTGAGATCTGGAGTCACCCCATAAAGCTCTTGAGCCCCGCCTAGAGCCAGTCTGAATCCGCTTATTACCTCATCAAAGATCAGTACGGTATTATTGGCTGTACACAGCTCTCTGACACCTTTCAGAAACTCTACATCTGTCTCTATAATCCCCATATTTGCAGGAACAGGCTCCATTATGATACAAGCTATATCCTTATCTTTTGCAAAAAGTTCCTCTATAAGATCAAGCCTTCCGAAAGGAAGTGTCAGAGTGTCCTTTATAGTCCCCTCTGTTATCCCGTTGCTGTCCTGGTACCCGTCAGTAAGAAGACCGGAACCAGCCTTTACCATTAGGGAATCAGAATGCCCGTGATAGCACCCTTCAAATTTAAGTATCTTGTTTTTCTTTGTATAGGCCCTTGCTAGTCTCACTGCTGCCATGGTAGCTTCTGTACCAGATGTGGTAAGTCTTATTTTTTCTATGGAAGGATAGCACTTTATCACAAGCTCAGCCAGTTCTACCTCCATCTTTGTAGGAAGACCAAAAGAACTTCCGTCCTCTATAGCCTCTCTCACTCCTGCCACTACCCTCTCATTGTTGTGTCCCAGTATCATGGGTCCCCATGAGCAGATGTAGTCTATATATTCATTTTCATCTTCACACCAGATCTTGCTCCCCTTTGCTCTCTTGGCAAAGATGGGATAACTTTTATTTACCGATCCAAAGGCTCTCACAGGACTGTTTACGCCCCCTGGAATTACTTTTTTTGCTCTTTCAAAAATTTCAGCAGAATTTTTATATCTCATCAATTTCACTCCTTAGTCGATCTCATTATTCTTGAGCCATCTTGCGATATCTTTTGCATGATAGGTTATTATTATAGAAGCTCCCGCTCTCTTTAAGGCATACATTTTTTCCACTACGATTCCCTTTTCATCTATCCACCCTTTTTCTGCTGCAGCTTTTACCATAGAGTACTCTGCACTTACATTATAGGCTGCAATAGGGACATCATACCTTCTGTATAGTCTCTTAATTACATCTAGATAGGCTAAGGCAGGTTTTACTATAAGTATGTCAGCCCCTTCTTCTAGATCAGACTCTGCCTCTCTCAGAGCTTCTTTCGTGCTTCTAAAATCCATCTGATAGGTCTTTCTGTCTCCGAAAGAGGGAGCAGAGTCCGCTGCATCACGGAAAGGGCCGTAAAATGATGATGCATATTTTACACTGTATGACATTATAGGGGTATTTATGAATCCTTCGTTGTCTAGAGCCTTTCTCATTGCCTGGATTCTCCCATCCATCATATCCGACGGAGCCACCATATCTGCTCCTGCCTTGGCGTGAGATACAGCTATTTTAGAAAGATAATACAATGTTTCATCATTCAATACATGAGGTCCGCTTAAAATTCCACAGTGGCCGTGAGAAGTGTACTCACACATACATACATCTGTTATCACAAGCATCTCTGGATATAATTTTTTTATGAACCTCACAGCTTCCTGTACTACTCCAAAATCATTATAGGCTTCCTTACCCATGGGATCTTTTTTTATAGGTATACCAAAGAGCAGCACACTTCTGATCCCTAGGTCCCATATCTCGTCTAATTCAGCCTCGAGCATATCAAGGGATATCCTATATTGTCCAGGCATAGATGAAATCTCTTTTTTTATACCCTTCTCTTCCTCTATGAATAGTGGATATACAAAATCCCTGACATCCAGATAAATATCCTTTACCATATCCCTCATGGCCTGGCTACTTCTGAGCCTCCTGTGCCTTTTAAACATTACATAGCCTCCTCAATGGCTTTCAGAATTCCATTTGCAGTAAACTCCTTAGCCTCTATATCTACAGATAATCCCAATCTCTTCATGGTCTCACTTGTCACAGGTCCTATGGATGCAAATTTTATGCCTTTCAATTCACCGAGATCTCCATCTAGACTCTCTGCAAAGGCCTCTACAGTAGAAGAACTCAAGAATGTCACGATATCCACACCTTCAAGGGATTCTATAATTTCCCCTCTATCTCTTTTTACCTTTATTGTCTTATAAGCATCAATTTTTTTGAAATCCCTGTTATATTTTACACTCCACTTTTCACAATCAATAGGTGAAATATCAGAAGTCACAACTAATATTTTATCTTCTTTTTCTGTGCATTGAGCAGCCTCTTCTGCAAGAAGTTCTCCCAAATATTCTTTTGGCATAAAGTCAGGAACAAGTTTTAACTTAGAAAGTTCCTCCTCGGTCTTGACACCCACTACACCTATTTTTATATTTCCCAACATCCTCATGTCAGGAAGGTATTTGAAAAAACTTCTGACACTGTTTTGAGAGTTAAAAAGAAGACAGCCATAATCCCTTATTTGAGAATAATCATAGTCCTTCATTTGATCCTCTATACTGATCAGTGGAACTTCTGCTGCCTCTCCGCCTTTTTTTTCTATGATGCTGCTCATAGCTTCAGCCTGTTTTTCATCTCTTGTTACCATTATTTTTTTACCGAAAAGTTCTTTTTTCTCAAACCAGTTAAACTCTTCACGAAGGTTTACAACTCCTCCTATGATTATGATAGCAGGAGGTTTTACGTCTTCTTTTTTGGCAATATCCATTATATTTGATAGCGTTCCCTTTATGACTCTCTGTCTAGAGGTACTCCCCTTTTCTATTATCCCTACAGGTGTTTCAGGGTCTTTTCCATTTTTTATGAGGTCTCCGGAAATGAGATCAAGATTTTTTACACCCATCAAAAATACCAGAGTCCCCTGCAGCTTTGCAATGGCATCAAAATTGTGCCATCCTCCGTCTTCCATTGTGTGACCTGTGAATACATGAAAAGACCTCGATATTCCCCTGTGTGTGACAGGGATACCAGAATAAGCAGGTACAGATATAGAGGATGTTATTCCAGGAACCACTTCAAAAGATATTCCCTCTTTTAATATCTCCTGTATCTCCTCTCCACCTCTACCAAATACAAAGGGGTCACCGCCTTTTAACCTCGTAACCACTTTGCCTTTCAAAGCTTCTTTCACAAGGGTCTGGTTGATCTCGTCCTGGATCACTCCTCCCTCTGTATTGAGCTTTCCTAGATAGATAAGTTTTGCATCAGGTTTTGCAAATTTTAGAATTCTTTTATTTATAAGCCTGTCATAGACTATACAGTCAGCCTCTTCCACGCATCTCTTAGCTTTTAGTGTGAGAAGTTCCAAGTCTCCAGGCCCTGCTCCTACTATATAAACCTTACCTTTGTTCATCAATCTGCCCCCTAATAATTCCTGCAAGTTTTTGAGCAAGTGCTTTTCCTTCTTCTCTTTTTCCTGTGAGCTGCCCTTTATATACCACATCGTCATGGCAGTACATCCCTTTGAGGAAGATCTCATCTCCCACTATTTCACCACTGCATCCCATAGGAGTATGGCATCCACCGTCAAATATTCTGGAGAACTCTCTCTCTATCTCTACTACTTCTTCTACTTCCTTGTCAGTTATAGAAGATAGTATTTCTCTTGTAAAAGTATCATCTTCTTTACACTGTATGCATAGAGCCCCTTGTGCAGGAGCAGGCATCATTTCATGAGTTTCTAGATACTGAGTTATCTCTCCTTCTAGTCCTACTCTCTTTAGCCCCGCAGCTGCCAGTACTATAGCATCAAAATTTTCCTCTTTGAGTTTTCTGAGCCTGGTATGTATGTTCCCTCTTATAGGTTCTATTACTAAATCAGGTCTCATCTCTTTTATCGCCATTGTTCTTCTGAGAGAGCTTGTCCCCACAACAGCCCCTTCTGGAAGTTCAGAAAGTTTCATGCCTGTTTTAGAAACCATTACATCTCTGTAATCCTCTCTTTCTGGAATGGCTCCGCATATTAATCCCGCTGGACTTTCTGCAGGCATATCTTTCATGGAATGGACTGCCAGTTGGATAGTCCCGTCTAGTAGTTCCTTCTCTATCTCTTTTGTAAAAAGGCTTTTAAGCGAAGTATCGCTGTTGTTCCAATTTGTTCTAAGATCAACGTCTCCTGTAGTTACTATCTCTTTAAGCTCAAATTCTATTTCTGGATATTTTTCCTGCAACATTGCCCTTACATCTTTTGTCTGAGCCACAGCAAGAAGACTTCCTCTAGTTCCTATTACCACTTTATTTTTCTTCATCATTAAGCTATCCTTTCCCTATATTCAAACCACTTTTTCACATTTTCTATCTGCTCTGTGATAAGGTGGGAATATTCTTTTAGTCTGTTTTCTCTCTTAGTAACATTTTTTTCATAAGTTTCCCATATATGATCTAGATTATAGAGGTCTATATTAGGAAGCTCCCCAAGTTTTTCATCAATATCTCTAGGTACTGCTAGATCTAAAAAGAATCTTTTTCTGCCGTCACTTAGCCTTTCCATGAGTTCTTCACTCTTAAGTACAAAATGCGGAGCCGATGTTGCACTTATTATTACATCGCTATCTAGAGCCATCTCCACCTTTTGGTCAAAAGTTATTACGTCCACATCATAGCTGTCTTTCAGAACAAGGGCTTTATGGTGGCTTCTGTTAGTCACTACTATATTTTTCACATTACTTTTCTTCAGAAGGTAGAGTATTCCCTGTGAAAGGTCCCCCACACCTAGTATGAGCACCCTCTTATTTTCAAGGTTCTCCACACTGTTCTTTATAAATTTCAAAGATATAGCCTCTAATGAAAGAGCATTATGCGCTATCTGACTTTCATTTCTGAATTTTTTACCCACCTCTATAGCCTTATTAAATATCACATTTAGCACCTTTGACGTGGTCCCTACCTCTACAGCATCACAGTGGGATTTTTTTACCTGGGCCAGTATCTGATCCTCCCCTTTTATCACAGACTCAAATCCGCAGATAACCCTGAATAGATAGTGGAGTGCATTCTCCCCCCGCTTTACAAAGAGTTCCTCCTGACTGGGAAAAAGGCCCACGATCTCATCCTCTGTGAACCCTTCCTCTACATGGAGATAGTACTCGATCCTAAGACATGTGGAAAGGTTTACATAGCCCTTTATTTTTTTGTTTTTAAGGAGTTCATCAAAAATTTCAGTTGGGTTTTTCTTTATAAAACTCTCTCTTCCGCCCATATCTACTTTTTTATGATCTATTCCTACTACATAAAAGTTATCCATTCTCATTTGTCCTAGCCACTACCCTTTCCACAACATACTGGTTGTTTTTATGATCCTTGATTGCGAGTCGTATATAATTTTGGTCAAGATATGGAAAATTTGAACAGTCTCTTATCAATATTCCATCCTCTATTAACTTTTCTCTTAAAAATTTCGAGTCAGATTTCCCTGTGAGTCTTACCAGTATAAAGTTTGTTTCGGTTTTATAAGTTTTTATGTTACTTCCCTTGGCAAGCTCTTCATACATCCATTTTTTTTCTTTTTTTATCCAGTTTTCAGATTTTTCTATATACTCCCTGTCCTCTAAGACAACCTTGGCGGTGAGTTCTGCCAAGGCATTTACGGTCCAGGGCTCTCTTTCTCCCTGGATTCTATTTATTATAGCACTATCGTGACATATTGCAAAACCCAGCCTTATTCCAGGTATGGCAAAGAATTTTGTAAGAGCCCTTACCACAAAAATATTAGGGTCCTTCAGATGGGCTATACTCTCGCTGTAATTTCCCTCTACAAATTCTATAAAGGCCTCATCCACCATGAGTCTTGTTCCAGCTTCCCTTGTTATTATGGCTATCTCTTCCATCTCAGCTTTGGTCATAAAACGACCCGTGGGATTATTTGGGTTGCATATTACTAGCAGGTCATAGCCTTTTCCAAGCTCTTCTCGGAGCCTTTTTTTATCCAGGACAAAGTCCTCCTCCTCTTTCAGTTGAAAGTGGTCTACCTGACAGGAGGTCTGCATTAGAGCCCTTTCATACTCCACAAATGTAGGGTTGACAACCAGGGCTTTTTTAGGATTAAGCATTTTCATGTACAAAAATATAATCTCCGTGGCCCCGTTTCCCACTATTATATTACTAGAATCCATGCCGTTGTGTTTTGCCAAGACCTCCCTCAGTTCCACATACTCTGGGTCAGGGTATTTTTCAAAAATATGAAAACTTTCCAAAACTGATTTTTTTAGACTTTCAGGAAGTCCGAAGGGATTTATGTTGGCACTGTAGTCCAGTATCTTTTCGATTCCCTTTTCCCTTGCAAGTTTATAGATGTTTCCTCCGTGCAGTTCCATCCTACCACTCCTATACTATGAAAAATCTATGAACTCCCCAGATTATCCCCATAAAGAAGATCATCCCTATAATAGAAGCTCCGTACATCATTTTTATATTTTTTCTTATATCTTCTATATCAAAGTCTTTAATCTTGTCTCCGATTGTTGGTTTTTCGTGACTCTGTCCAAAATAACTTGTGACTCCTCCAAATTGTATCCCTATGGCACCTGCCACGGCAGACTCAGGATGACCTGCATTTGGACTGGCATGTTTCAGCCTGTCCCTAAAGTAAATTCTTAAGGAAGATTTATAATCAAACCCTAAAAACATAGCCGACAGAGGGTAAAATATCATACCTGTTATTCTGGCAGGAATTAAATTTACCCAGTCATCAAGCCTTGCTGAAAACCATCCGAAGTCAGTATACTTTTCATTTTTGTACCCTACCATAGAGTCGAGAGTATTTACACCTTTATAAGTCATCCCAAAAGCCAGAGCTCCCCCTGGATTTCCAGGTAAAAGTATCGCTCCCACCATCATGTAAAACATAGGTGCTATTATGCCATCCACTGTGTTTTCCGATATGGTCTCCATGACACTTCTTATTATATTTCTTTCGTCCATGCTGCCAGTATCCCGGCTTACAAGGTATGACAGCTCTTTTTTCGCCCTGTCCATATCCTTGGCTTTCAGTATATTATATACCTTCATCCCCTCTTTTGCCAGGCATCTCGTAGCAAAGATTGTATATAGAAAATATATTTCTAAAATCTGAAACATCCCAAGGGTATAGCTTATTATAAAGGTAGTGGAAAGTACCGCAATTGTAAGTATCGCCCCTGAAAATCTTTTATTCTTAAATCTGTATAAAAATTTTTCAAATTTTTCAATAAGTTTTCCGATAAACTGCACTGGATGAGGCATCCAGTAGGGATCTCCAGCTATTAGATCTATCAGATAAGCGATCCCTATCTTAGCAATCACATTCAACATTCTCACCCTCTAATATCCTGTATACTTTTTCCATATCCAGATTTTCTCTTACAATGTCAGCCAGCTTGTCAAACTCTCTTTCTTTAAATTCCTGAAAGTCTATGGCGTCTTTTATCTCATCAAGTCCCTTGTTTTTTCTCACATTATTCAAAAACTTTCTTGTGAAATCTCCGTTATCAAATATTCCGTGGATATATGTTCCTATTATATTGTCTTTAAAGGCTCCGTTTACACACCCATTCCCCTGTAGAAATACATTCCCTTCATTTCCATTGGTGATCCCCTGATGTATCTCGTACCCTTTTACTGTCATTCCTTTTGTCCCCTCTAGGAATCCTCCGTCTACCACTACTTCTCCTTCATACTGCACTGTTCTCTTTTCTGTTTCCATGACTGTCTCCATGTCCAGGAGTCCGATTCCAGGTATTTCCGGAAGAGAGCTTTCTACTCCATTGGGATCTGATATCTTCTGTCCAAGCATCTGGTATCCGCCACAGATTCCAAATATTATAGTTCCTTTTTTGGCCAGTCTCACTATCTTTTCGGCTATTCCCTTGTCCTTTATCTCTTTCAAGTCGTCAATGGTGCTTTTTGACCCAGGAATTACAATAATATCTTCGTTCCCAAGTTCCTCAGCCTTTGTGACATATTTCACCGATACATCTTCATAGATGCTCAGTGCGTCCAGGTCAGTAAAGTTAGACATATGGTTTATCCTTATTACAGAGACTCTTATATCTTTGTCACCGTTATATTTTTTAAATCTTTCTGTTACAGAATCTTCATCCTCTATATTCAGATCTGAATAAGGGAGTACCCCGAGAATAGGTTTTTTTATCATCTCCTCCAGCTGTCGAATACCAGGTTTCAATATCCCTACATCTCCCCTGAATTTATTTATGATTACACCCTTTACTCTTTCTCTCTCATGTTCCTCTAGGAGCATAAGTGTTCCCAGTATAGAGGCAAATACTCCCCCACGATCTATATCTGACACCAGTATTACAGGAGAATCAGCGATTTCAGCCATTCCCATATTTACGATGTCTCCCTCTTTGAGGTTTATTTCTGCGGTACTTCCTGCACCTTCTATTACTGATGCATCGTAATTTTTTTCGATTGTTCCATATATTTTTATCAGTTCATCTTTTAGACTTGGTTTAAACTCATGATATTCCCTAGCAGTCATATTCCTTAAAGCCTTACCGTTTAAGATCACCTGTGATTTTCTATCTGTTGTTGGTTTTAATAATATTGGGTTCATAAAGGCTTCTGGTTTTATACCACAGGCCTCTGCCTGGACTACCTGAGCTCTCCCCATCTCTTTACCATCTTCAGTGATAAAAGAGTTTAGAGCCATATTTTGTGATTTAAAAGGACATACCGAATATCCGTCCTTATAGAGAATTCTGCATAACGCTGTTGTGATAAGACTTTTCCCCACAGAGGATGCAGTCCCTTGTATCATTATATTTTTATGCTTCTTCATATTCCATCACCTTTTTTATTATTTGGTCTATATCACCAGTTTTCCAAGGATAATCTATCTCAGGTCTTGATAATATGACAGGTTTTACTCCGCACTCTGCGGCCGCCTTTATCTTTTCCAATTCTCCTCCTGTAGCTCCGCTTTCCTTTGTAATCACGTATTTTATCTCATAATTTTTATAAATAGCTATGTTAAACTCCTTTGAAAAAGGCCCCTGTATGGCTATTATCTGCTTTGGGAGTATCCCCGCCTTTTCTGCCTTATCGAGGGACTCTTTTACAGGAAGCATTCTGAAATAGATATTTTCCAAATTATCCATATCTTTAAAGTAGCTCAGATTGTTGCTTCCAAGAGTAACTAAAATCTTTCCCTCTAGTTCTTTTATGTATTCTGCCAACTCTTCCATAGAAGTGAATTTTACTCCTCCGTCATAAGTAAGCATCTCTCTTTCAAATCTCAGGTAATCGACACCTTCAGCCTTAGAAGCCTCTATAGCATTGTGAGATACATTCACAGCATAAGGGTGGCTGGCGTCAAGCACCAGATTCACCCTGTTTGACCTTATAAACTCCTGCATCTCAACCTGTTCCATAGGTTCAGATACCACATTTAGTCCTTTTAACAGTTTTTTCCCGTATTCTGTGGCTGTAGATACTATTATCTCACTACCGCCAAGTCTATCCACTATATCCCTAGAATCTTTGGTCCCCCCTATAATCCAGATCATAGGCTATACCTTATATCCCCTAGGAGTAATCATCTTTCCGCCCTTTACGAAGGTCTTTGAGTTTCCTACTATTACTGTTGTAAACATATTTATTTCGTGCTCCAACATCTTTTCAAGGGTAGTAAGTTCATACTCCTGACCCTCTCTTCCAGTGTTTCTGACTATAGCCACCGGTGTATTCTTTTTCTTGTATTTCATCATGATTTCCCATGCTTCGACTATCTGAGTCTGTCTCCCGAAGCTTTTGGGATTATAATAAGAGATTATAAAATCACCTTCTGAGGCGAGCTTGATCCTCTTTGTAATAAGGTCCCAGTCAGTGAGCAGATCACTCAGGCTTATAGTGGCGTGGTCATGCATTACAGGTGCTCCCACTACTGACGCAGAGGCATTTGCAGATGTCACCCCAGGTACTACCTCCACCTCTATACCACTGTCTGCAGCTACTTCTAGCATTATCCCTGCCATACCGTATACTCCTGCATCTCCAGAGCTTATAAGGGCTACCGTTTTACCGTCTTTTGCAAACTTCAGAGTTTCCTGACATCTTTCTATCTCTTTTTTCATTGCAGACCTAAATGTCTCTTTACCTACGAACAGATCTTCCACAAGATTTATATATGTCTTATGCCCCACGATTATATCCGAGTCTTCCATGGCCTTGTAAGCTCTGAAAGTCATATTTTCTTTGTTTCCAGGACCTATACCGATTACGTATATTTTACCCATCTCTTCTTATCTCCTCTTCATATATTGATACTGTTATCCCATCATGTCTCATCTTTTCGGTTATAAACTTCCCTTTAGATTTTGAAGCCAGGAGAGCGCAAGGAGCAGATACTGACTTGACCCCTATACTCTTTTTTACAAAATCCGATCCTTCAAAATTATCCTCAATGGGAAGTATCTCTTCTCTTGAGATCACAGTTAGTTCTTTTCCGTAGTGCCTCACTGCTTCTAGAAGTCCGACCTCATCCCCCTTCAAATCTACAGTTGCAAATATTCTTATACTGTCCATATGAAGGTTGGCTTCATCCATGGCATTTTCCACCGCTTCTATGATGCTTTCTTTAGATGTCCCACGTCTGCATCCGATTCCCACCACTATATTTTGTGGTATTATCTGGCTTATTTTTAGCTCTTTCCTGTTAGAAAGGACTATTACACCGGCAGTGTTATCTTCTCCGAGAACGACGTTCTCAGGAAGTTTGAGACTGACTCTCTCTCCGCCTACGATAAGCGATGTGACATGTTTAGCTTTTTCAAGGCTGTCCATCTTGCCCTTTATGGCAATGGCAATAGTGTCTACTGCAGTACTCCCCGATACATCAGAGGCTGTGGATATCACAGGTACAGCCCCTACAGCCTCTGCTATTTTTTCACAGGCTGCATTTGCTCCTCCCAGATGCCCCGAAAGAAGAGAAGTTACAAAATTCCCTTCTTCATCCATGACAAGCACTCCAGGATCTACATCTTTGGTTTTTATATAAGGTGCTATACTTCTCACCACTATACCGCTGGCCATTATGAAAAGAATGGTCTTGTACCTGTAAAAAATGTCCTCTACACCCTTTTTGAACCCGCTCTCCATGGGGATAGTCCCACAAACAGAGTATTTTGGTAGAGTGTATACATCACAGTTTATTTTTTCAGACACTTCCAAGGCTTTTTTTACACCTTTTTGAGTTACACTTATTACAGCCCATTTCATAATTTCATCCCCTAAATCTTTCCAACTTGTAGAAAAAACCCTTTTTTCACGAATTACACGAATAAAATATTTCATATTACTCTTTATTAATTTATTCTAAGGTTTTATTCGTGTAAATTCGTGACGAACTCTTTTCATCTTTTTCTATAATTATTCTACATGAAAATTTAAATACATCTTATTTTTTATCTATTCCCACTCTGTACTCATGAGTAAAATGCTTGTCATAAAGTTTTGACTTGGAGTACTCGTCTCCCATAAATCTTCCCACAAGGATCTGAGCGGTTTTAGTTATATTGGCCTCGGCTACTTTTTCAGCTATATTTTCAAGTGTCCCCTCTACAATCTTCTGGTCTTCCCATGTGGCTCTTTGAACAACAGCTATCGGCGTATCCTTTTCATAATGTGTGAGCAGCTGATTTACAACTTTATCTATCATCTGTACCGATAGAAATATCGCCATTGATGTTTTGTGAGATGCCAGTAGTTCGAGTTTCTCTAGCTCAGGAACAGGAGTTCTTCCTTCCATTCTTGTACAGATCACAGTCTGAGCCACATCTGGAAGAGTAAATTCTTTTTTTATAGCTGCTGCAGATGCTAGGAACGAGCTTACACCCGGTATTACTTCAAAATCTATATTGTGAGCCGCCAAAATATCCATCTGTTCTCTGTGTGCTCCGTAGATAGCCGGATCACCAGTATGTACTCTGGCTACCATTTTTCCGTTTCTTACAGCTTTTATGGTTACCTCCATTACCTCATCTAGGTTCATGCTGGCACTGTTGTATATCTCGGCTCCCTCTTTATGACATTCTATTACCTGTCTTGGCACAAGAGAACCTGCATAGATTATCACGTCTGCCTCAGATACAAGTCTTTGTCCTTTTACCGTTATTAATTCCGGGTCCCCAGGACCAGCCCCTATGAAATAAACCTTTTCCATTTTTCAATCCCACCTTTTTTTAATATCATTGTAGAGAAATAAGATATGTCGTCTTTTTCTATATTTTCTAAGTCGTATATTATCTGCTCGTCTTCTTTACCGCAGTTTGAAATTAAGATTACATTGTTCATGTTTCCTGTTCCTCTAAGGGCGTCTTTTAGTCTCTCTAGATTTCTTACAACCTTCATAAAAATAATATTATCTGAGCTCTCTATCTCTTTTATTATATCTGTCTCTTTAGCAAGACCTACTACCTTCATAGACTCATCTCCCATTACGAGAGGCACATTTACTCTGGCTGTTATAGAGGCAAAAGAAGTTATCCCAGGCACAGTTTCTACACTTACCCCCTCTTTCAGAAGTTCCATGATATACACGAAGGTACTGTAAGTCATCGGATCTCCAATCGTCAAAAACCCTACATTTTTTCCTGCCTCAAGAAGTTCGTTTACTATCACTGCATTTCTTTTGTGATCTTCCCTTCTCTCTTCCCAGCTGTCCTGCATCTTAAAAGAGATTGCCACTTTTTCCACATTTTCTTTCATATATTCTTTTGCGATGGTGTATGCTGTACTTTCCCCTATATTTTTCGCCTCGGGAAGGATTACCACATCCAGTTCCTTTATTTTTCTGATAGCTTTTAGCGTTATCAGTTCAGGATCTCCTACCCCTACACCGATTCCATAAAGTTTTGACATTTTTACTCTCCTCTTTTAGCAGTTATTATATATATCGGGTTTTCACCCATCATCATGTTCATTGTTCCTACTTTCCTGTTTCTCGCCACAGTCATAGACACCACCTCTATATTCTCAAAGTCATTTGCTTTTAACGTGTCCATGGCCTTTGTAAGGGTTTCCAAAACTATGGCATTTATCACTATTACCCCGTCCTCTGCAGAATGTTTCATAAAATGATCCACAATGGTGTCAAGATTCCCCTTGCTCCCCCCCACAAACATCCTGTGGTATTTAACCTCTGGGATATTCTCAGGAGCTAACCCATCTATTAGTGAATAATTTTCCAGTCGAAATTTTTCTACATTCTTTTTGATTATATCTATTCCGTCAGGATTGACCTCTATACCGTAGACCTTCCCATGAGATAGATAACCCGCCGCCTCTATACCTACGGAACCTGTTCCGGCTCCCACATCTATCAGGATGTGATGAGGTTCTAGCTGAAGTTTGGCTACTGATACTGCCCTCACTTCCTCTTTCGTCATGGGCACACTGCCTCTTATGAATTCCTTGTCTCTTATATGCCTCATAATTCATCACCTTTTAATATTACGACATTGAGATCAAATTTTTTCTGGATCTCTTTTATCACTTGAGCCTTTCCTGTTGTTATGCACTCATCAGGATAGGAAAGGTTTTCTCCAACATAGACAGTTGCCTCTATACCGGCTTCCCAGACTTTCCTTGCGATCTCCTGAGGGGTATTGATATCATCAGTGAGTAACCCTACCTTTCCGGAAGATTTTAGAGCCTCTATATAGTCAAATTCTCTTCCGTGGACACTTTTTATCACTGCATCGTGCCACTGCTCCCCGATTTTAGCGAAAAAATACTGCATCGAAGATATCCCCGGAACTACATCTAGTTCTGACAGATCAAAATTCTTTCTGAGATATCCCAGCATGCTGTAGAATCCAGTATCTCCAGAAAGAATCACTGCTATTTTTTTTTCATCCATATTATTTTTCATCGAGAAAACCAGTTCTTTTAGGTGCCTGTCTATATAGGCCAGCTCTTTTCCCTCTACCAGGTCGGGAATGCTTTCTATATTCCTTTTCCCACCTACCACAAGGTCTGCAGCCTTTATTCTTTTCTCTACCTCTGGAAGTATAAAATCTCTGTTTCCTGGTCCCAGTCCCAAAACATCTATCTTCATACTGTTTCCAGCTCCCTGATTGCTCTGTCAAAATTACTGCTTCTAGCCAGCTCTCCCTTTTCAAAGGAGAATAAAAGGCTTGCAAACTCAATATCTTTTGCCTTATGACCACATTTTTCTACTATTCTTTCACACATTATTTCATATGTCTTTTTATTGGTTACGTACTCCACTGCTTCATCTGTAGTGTTAGAATCTGCTATTTTCAGAAGAGTTTCATAATCCTCTCCTGCTAGAAGAGCACAAGTGGTGAAGATCTCAAGTTTTGCATCACTCACCTTGCTGTGAGTATGAAAAATCCCTCCTGCCAGCTTTACCATTTTCCCTATATGCCCTAAAAAAACAACTCTTTCAAATTTCTGATTTTTTGCCTGGTCTATCATAAAACCTGCGAAGTTGCTTATTACAAATACATCCTCATCTGGAATGTTCAGATTCTCTCTTATAAATCTCTTTCCGTAATTACCAAAGGTGAAAACAACTGTATTTTTCTTTCGCTCTTCTTTATGGAACCCAAGCTCCACAGTAAGAGAACTCTTGTAGGCCTCTTCTGACATGGGTTTCACTATCCCGCTGCTCCCCAATACAGATATCCCGCCCATTACTCCAAGTTTCGGATTAAATGTCATAAGAGCCTTTTCCTGCCCCTGGGGGATGAATATCTCTAGTCTCACTTTTTCACCTTCTGGAAGGATTCTCTGAACTTCCTTGAAAATCATACCTCTTGGTCCCTCGTTTATTGCAGGTTTTCCCGGTGGAACCTGAAGGCCCTTTTTGGTGACCCTTCCCACTCCGTTTCCTCCGGTGAGTTCTATGGTTTTATCCTCGTTATAAAAACAGTCTTCCTTCTCTACAGTGAGATCAGTAGCTCTCTTCGCCGATACATATATCAAAATCCCGTGAGTCACATCAGGGTCGTCTCCGGCATCCTTTCGTACTGCACACACCGC
Organism: uncultured Ilyobacter sp.; assembly: GCF_963668515.1. Lineage (NCBI taxonomy): Bacteria > Fusobacteriati > Fusobacteriota > Fusobacteriia > Fusobacteriales > Fusobacteriaceae > Ilyobacter > uncultured Ilyobacter sp. Next base: position 779,934 of record NZ_OY764866.1, read on the forward strand.
CCTGTCCCTGTCAAGCTCTGCTTCTGTTATCTGGAGATCAAGTTCCCATCCAAAAGGGGTATCTATCTTCACAGATTCTTTAAACTCTCCTGCAAAAAGAGCCTCTACAGCTCCCTTTGCCGCTGCAGTTGCACAGCTCCCTGTGGTGTAGCCATAACGGAGTTTTTTTCCGTCCTGGTAGATAAATTTATCCATGTGAACAAAATTTTCCATTAGAAATCCTTTCTGTCGTACATCTGGTAAAGTATCCCATGAAGTGCTGCCACTGCAACGGTACTTCCGCCCTTTCTTCCCCTTGTGATTATGTAAGGTATATCCTTCATTTCTTTTAAGGCTTCTTTAGATTCAGCAGCTCCTACAAATCCTACAGGAACACCGATAACCAGAGCCGGTTTTTCTGCTTCTCCTTTTTCTACAAGCTCTTTCAGTGTGAAAAGTGCTGTGGGAGCATTTCCTATTAGGTAGATCTTAGTTTCCGGGTCTTTTGCGGCTTTTTCCATCCCCACCATTGATCTAGTTACTCCTCTTTCTTTTGCTACTCTTGCCACCTCAGGATCAGAAACCATAGAGTATGGCACACATCCGAATCTCTCAAGATTTTTTTTAGACAGTCCATTTACTATCATACTTGTATCACAATATATTTTTGATCCGCCCTTTATGGCTTCCATGGCCTTTTCTATTACACCCTCTGAAAACTCAGTTATATCGGCATATTCAAAATCTGCTGTAGTGTGTACCAGTCTTTTTATAACAGGAGCTTGCTCTTCAGTAAAAAGCTTATTTTTCTCTCCCAGCTCTTCTGTTATTATCTCAAAACTTCTTTTTTCAATATCCATAGGTACTTTTATGTATTTCATTATCTTCTCCCTTTTTCAAAAAGTTTTTTAAAAAATTCTATGTTTCCCCAGAAGTGTACATGAGGGTACCCTGCCAGGAGATTCTTCTTTGTAAATCCACACCGCCACTTTCTTCCATTTTCTTTTGAGATGTTAAAGTAGCAATTTTCATCTCCCGCCCTTGATATATCTGAATAGTGGAATTCATGGGCCTTACCTTTGAGACCATCAGCAGTCTCAAAATTTATATATCCAAACCTTTTTATGTTAAGTCGGTTTTTCATCTCTACCTCAATATCTATTAACCCGCACATTTCGTGATAGGCCCCTTCTTTGTCCTTTATCCCCTTTGTGAGATACATGAACCCGCCGCATTCTCCATAAATAGGAATATTATTTTCATAGGCACTTCTTATAGATTCCTGTGTTATCTTATTATTTTCGAGAATTCTTCCGAAATTTTCAGGATATCCTCCCCCTAGATAAATAAATTCGCTGCCTTCTGGAATCTTTTCGTTATTGAGGGGGCTAAATCCCGTTATCTCCATCCCTGCATACTCCATTAACTCTATATTTGATCTATAATAAAAGGAAAATGCAGTATCTCTTGCTATTGCAACCTTGAGACCTTTAAACATATCTTTAATTTTGTCTAAATCATAACTGCTTTCGATAACCTCATCAGTTTCTGCTGCTTCTAGTATTCCCTCTAAATCCAGATACTTTTCTGCCATCTCTTTTAAAACTTCAAGTTTTTTCTTAAGACCTTCTATCTCCTCTGCCTGTCTGAGACCCAGGTGACGACTTCCAAGTTCCACCTCAGGGTTTGGAGGAAAGTAACCAAAGCATTTTATTCCTGTGTGTCTTTCGATGCCTTCTTTCAGTAAGTCATATAGCCTCTCACTAGATACGTTGTTTAGTATAACTCCGCCTATTTTTACTCTCGTATCAAGAAGTTTATAGCCCAGTACCTTTGCTGCCACACTTGTAGATGCACCTTTGGCATCTACTACCAGCATAACTGGGGTCTTTAAAAGTCTCGCCATGTGTGCACTGCTTCCGTTGTCTAGGTCATGATTTTTACCGTCATAGAGTCCCATTACACCTTCTATTATGGATATATCTCCTCTGCTGCTTCCATCTATAAATATCTTTTTTGTAGCTTCCTCTCCGCATATGAATATATCCAGATTATAAGATGGGTTTTCTGTTACAAATTCATGAAATCTTGGGTCAATATAATCCGGTCCTACCTTAAAAGGTGTTACTTTATCTAAAGCGGCCATTATAGCCGTGCTTATGGTTGTCTTTCCAACTCCTGAGTTTGTCCCCGCTATCAGTAATCTCTTCATAGAATATCCTCCAATAAAAAAACCTTCCTTGTGCAAGGAAGGTTAGGAATATCTCAGTCTGATCAGAATATTTTTCTGCCTCAAATCAAGCTATGCCCCCCTGTCCTCGCAGGTTAGTACATTTCTAAGATTAAGGCAGGTCTCCTGGCTTAGCTTCATCCTATAAGGTACACCCTTCCCAGAAAATCTTTTCCAGTGGCAAACATACCTCAGTCAGCTTTACAGTGGCGGGACCGCGAGAGATTTTCACTCCTCTTCCCTTTTAATTCGAATTCTTTCGAAACCCCAATCGTTTTTATGTATTATATTTCATATCCATTATAAATCTTTTTGTATTATTTTTCAACAACTATTTAATATTTACAGTAGCTTTATATAGAAAATTTATTATATAACTCTACTTGTGCGAATTTAACCTCCAGCCTTATTTATTTCTTTTTATCAAGCATACCAATATCATCTCTCTATAATAAATGCAGTATTGCATAAAGTTCTGGCATATACGATGTACATGTTTTCCTTTAATTTCTGAAAAAAATTGCTCTTACAAAAGAAAGATGTGATTTTGTTTTTCCGTTTGGGGCGAAGGGCAGAGGGGACTAAGGGGGGAATGTCCGATCCCCAAACACCTTATCCTTATATTTAATGATGATGTCCTTGCTTAGAATTACGGGCCAAACTAAATAGTGTAATAGCTACAACAATAGCTACTATATTTAACCAGAAGGTATAATCTATTTGAAAAGTTGCTAATTCATTTATACTTTTAATTTTTGTTGGAAGAATTTTGAGCAAACCAAAAAGTAGATGCACACTAATTCCTGTTAAAATTGCTGATATGCCTGTAATGACTGAGAGGTAGAGGGCGAAAGGCCAACCATAATAATTTGCATTTATTTTGACTGATGGTGGAACGTTAAAATCTGCGTATAAAAAAGCCATAATTGCACCAAATGTGACTCCATTGCCAGCTAGAATTGCCGCCAACGGACCATTACCCATTGAGCCAATGACGGTAATTATTGCTAATACTGGTGCAAGTAAGGCTTGAAGTGATACCAGTAACAACGGTGCTAAATGTAAAGGAAAAATTGCTTGGAAGAATGACGTTGGCACGAGAGTTGCCACAAATCCAGCCACTAAAAAACCAATAGCTATTTCCTTATAAACCATTTTCCATTCAGCCTTGTATGAACTGCCAACTCGGTACCACGTTAGTTTGCTCATCAATTTACCCTTGATAGAATCAGGCAATCCTTCAGATGGTTCCATCTCCATACCTTCTTTTTGTTTAGCATGTTGAAGCGCATATTCGGCAAGTTTTTTTGGTAGTGTTAATTTCACTAAAATTGCCTGGATGCCAATGATAATAGGTGCACCTACGAAGAGACCAAGCGCATATTGCCAGCCTAAAAATATGTAGGCAAGCGCTGCGACCTCAACGGCTAGATTTGTTGAGGCAAACATATATGCCAAGGCGGAAACAAGAGCAGCTCCTTTTGTAAATAGACTGCGCGTGGCTGAAAGTGCTGCAAATGAACAAGAAGAAGAAATAAACCCCAGAAAGGCCGCTAATGTAAGTTCTTTTGGCGTTCCATGCCCCAGATGTTCAGCAGCCGCCTTTTTGGAAATAAATACTTGGATTATTGATGAAAAGGCATAGCCGATTGCCAAAGCCCAAAGTGCCTTCCAAAGTAGTCCTGCTGTTGTGTACAGTGATTGAATAATTGCTTCCATATCTTTCCTCCCTATCTAAAAATATTATTTTGTTATTTCTTCTTTTTCGTAGTTTTTAACATCAATTAATTTTTCTCAACATGAGTTATTATGGAAACAAACCTCCCATATCTAACAGGATCTATGTCCTCAATTCCTTCGTTCCGCTTATCCATAAGTTAGGTGTCGGCTAAGCTCCTATGCTGGGGCTTTGTCCTTATGGAAAAAATTTCGACCAAATAACTACTCATATTGTCTTTCCTTCATCAACATTTTCTGCTTTTTTTACGGCATTATTTCTAATGAACGCCTTCCCCTAAAAAACTCTTTCGAATTCTCCTCTAATACCACAGTGCTTTTAATTCTGGCCTTTTTATGCCTTCGACTAACTTCTTTGCATCATACTTTATTCCCTTTGTTAGTATTGCATAAAATACTCTTATAGGTGAATGAAGTCCCTGGAGGTGTATTTAGGTAAGGAACTCCGTCTTGATCATTTGGAACCAGCAGACCGTGCCAGTGTATAGAGGTCTCCACATCCATATGACTGTTAAATGTTACTCTGAGAATGCCCCCCTCTGTAAATTCAAGAGTTGGTCTCGGGATGCCTCCATTTAATGTCATAGCCTTTACAGGATTCCCAGTAAAATTTACTTCTGTATAAGCTATGTCAACTTCGTATTCCACTACTTTAGAAAAACTAAAATTAAAAATTAAAATATATAAAAGTATAACCCAAATTTTTTTCATTAAATTCCCCTCCCTACAATAAAAAATCTTCCTCTGTTTCAATTATTATTCAACTAAAAGTTTAAAAGTCCTTTCATGAATAATTAACCTGAGCTGCTACTTTGGTCATTAGTATGACCTCTCCAATAAAACAGTCAAAAAAATCTCCCGAATCAATACTTCTAATGACTAGAAAGGCTATATTAAATTTAGACTAAATTTGGGTAATTCCAACGGCTTTTGTTATTTATAAGCAAAAATCTATTATCCTTCTTTGAGTATCTTTAAAAGATACTGAACTTATTTCTTAGAAAAAGGAAAATTAAAAATAAGTTAATGTTTTGAAAGGTCGCAGCAGTCAATACTACCTTTTCTAAATTCTTTTTCGTTAGATTTTTCAATCTTTCCTAATTAATTTGCTAAAAAATCCCTTTTTTTCCTTTTCTTCTTCTAAATGAGCTTCTACGGTTTCTAATGATAGAACTTTGTAACCTTCTTCTTCGGTAGTGTTTTTCATCAAGTGAAACCTCTACAGATCCTACACCTTCAATAGATTTAAGTTTTTTCTATAGTATTTTTACAGTGTACACACATTATATCTTCTATCATAATTTTTTTCATGATTCCACTTCCTAGTATTTAAAATTTGTTTTTTAATTGTTTATTTTTTAAAAAAATAAAGATAATATTTGAAAATTATAGGACTTATTTGGTAGAAGCTCAGTTTTAAAAATTAATAAAAATATTTTTAAACTTTTTACAGATCTCAAACGACTAAATTTATGAAGTGTTAAATCGAGAATATGTATTCGACAATTCTCAATTTCATAATTTTCTCCCTAATTTAAAAAACAGATCAAGCCGTAAAAAGCTTGGTCTGTTTTTTTTGTTTTTTAATAATCTAAACCCAAAAATAACTTAATAAAATCAAAATAAACTCTTCGCCCCTATAAATATGAGTATGTTAATTGGATAATTGAAAAAAAAAAGTTGTTTTATATCCTAAATAAATCCCCGTTAGAGAAGCAATAGAAGTGAATATGCCTATCATGGCACTACCACTTCAAGTGATAGTTTTGATTTTGACCGCATGCTTATAGGCTGTAACAGCCCAATAAGTTTAACTAAATGAAATATTGAAAACATTAATTAATAAAAATTAATAATAATCTCATTGCAGAAAAACCTTAAGAGGAGTATAATTTTAAGTTGTTAAACTATACTTTACAGGAGATGATTATTGATGAATTTAGGGCACTTTCAACCAAAGCTCTTTAAAATTATGTTTAAAGAAGGATATTCAAAGGAGCAATTCTTAAAGGACATCAATGCCGGTGTAGTAGTGGGAATAATAGCACTTCCGCTGTCCATAGCTCTCGCCATAGCATCAGGTGTAAAACCAGAACAGGGCCTCTATACGGCAATTGTTGCAGGTTTTCTCATATCGTTTTTCAGCGGCAGCAGGGTTCAGATCGGCGGACCTACAGGAGCCTTTGTCGTAGTCCTATCTCAGATTGTAGCCCAGTACGGCTATGAAGGTCTTGCCGTTGCCGGGATGATGGCTGGAGTTATTCTTATTATCATGGGCTTTCTAGGCATGGGAACCATCATAAAATACATACCATACCCTGTCACAGTTGGATTCACCACAGGGATAGCCCTTGTTATTTTTTCTGGACAGATAAAGGATTTCCTAGGAATAAGAGCAGATGGTCTTCCAGGAGAGTTTCATGAAAAAATTTATTTCTACATAAACAACCTTCACAATATAAATTACTCTGCTGCCGCAATAGGTCTTATTGCAATTTTTATAATTATCTTTTTCCCGAGGATAAATAAAAAAATACCCGGTTCCCTGGTGGCTGTCATCATAACCACACTTTTAGTTAAATATATGAATATCCCTGTAGAAACCATCGGAAGTAATTTTGGAGAAGTCCCAAATACACTAAGATTCCCGTCAGTTCCATCTGTGGACCTTGCTACATTCAAAAACCTAATACAGCCGGCCATATCCATAGCAGTCCTTGCAGGGATAGAGTCACTTTTATCTGCCGTAGTTTCTGACGGTATGATCGGAGGAAAACATAATTCAAATATGGAACTAGTGGGTCAGGGGATAGCCAACATAGTTTCCCCAATATTCGGAGGAATCCCAGCAACCGGAGCAATAGCAAGAACTGCTACAAACATTAAAAACGGAGGAAGAACTCCTGTGGCAGGAATAGTTCATGCAATAACCCTCATGCTCATAATGCTTTTTTTCGGTAAATTTTCTGCCATGATTCCTATGGCGACTCTTGCGGCTATTTTGATCGTCGTATCATACAATATGAGTGAACTCGCTTATTTTATAAAACTATTTAAAAGTCCAAAAAGTGATGTATCGGTACTTATCACAACCTTTCTTCTAACGGTATTTATAGATCTGACGGTGGCCATAGAGATAGGTATGGTTCTTTCTGCCTTCTTATTCATGAAGAGAATGGCAGATGTCACAGGAGGGAACTTTGTCACAGACGAGTTCATAGGAGAGGAAAATGACAGCTTATTTGATAGGAGTGAAATCCCTAAGGGTATAGAGGTTTATGAGATACAGGGAGCTTTTTTCTTTGGAGCTGCAGACAAGTTTACAGAAATACTCTCTGATATAAATTATGCTCCAGAGGTTTTAATCTTAAGAATGAGAGAGGTCAGTGTTATAGATGCCACAGGTTTGAGAGCCTTAGAACATCTTGTAAAAAAATGCCAGCATCAGGATACAGTCTTAGTCTTATCAGGAGTAAAAATCAGACTCATAAGCTACTTAAAAAAGTCAGGAATTTCCGACCTTATCGGAGAGGAAAAAATATTTTCAGATTATGACATCTCCTTGGATTTTGCAAAAGATATGCTTAATAACCAGGTAAAGTTAAAACTTTCCTGAAGCATTACATTTTTGAAGTTTTTGTTGTAAAATATAAATAACAATAATCTTGAAAAATTTACGGAAAGGAAAGCATGGAAAAGGGAATATTAAAAGAGCAAAATAAGATATTTAAAACCCTTGCCATTTTGGCAGTTGTAATCATTTTACTTACAAGATTTTTTATTATAAATCCGGCATTGATGGATTTTAGAGATGAACTTGAGAGTCGTGAGATGGCCCGTGTAGAATCTATTTTTTCAAAAGATCTAGACACCTTAAAACATAACCTTAGCACCCACTCTATTTGGCTTGATCTTCATAAGGCAGTGTCAGGTAAAGATATAAAATTTTTGAAAAATTATTTTGACCCAACCTATCTGACAATTTTTAAACTGGACTATATAGGTTTTTTCGATCTTTCAAAAGAAGAAATCTGGTCAGTTAAAAATTCAAGGCATTATTTTGAAACAGGGGAGTTCATAAATAATAAAGCAGACAGCTTAATCGACCTCCAATGGAATGATAAATTTAAAAATTATAGAGATATCGACCTCATCAACTTCAACGGAAAAAGCTATGTCTACGGGGTTCATTTTATCCTAGGCAATGTAAAAAATGAAACCCCTGCAGGGTATCTCTTTTTTCTCAGAGAGATAGACAGCAAGTATATAGACCAATTATCAGAGGGGACTGGATTTAATTTCAGTTTTGTCCCATCAAAAGATATTAAAAACCCTCCGCCACCAAGAAAATTTGGTTTTAGACCTCGTCCTGAACTCGGGAGAACACTGCTTATCCCTTTTTACGGACATGACGGCAATATGAATTTTGCAGTAGATTTAAAATTAAATGATCCAGTGCCAGATAATAAAACTCTTATGCATCTTACGGAGGTTATACTTGTCGTCGTCATAATTTTGATAGTGTTCTTTACAAATCTCAGAATAAGATCCATAACCAGACCGATTATAAAGCTCCATAAGCATATGGAAAATATCAACGACTTCTCCATTCTAGAACCTCTAGATCACAGGGAGAAAAAAAATGAGATAGATACAGTAATTCATTCCTTCAATAAAATGATTCTTATGCTCGAAAAAAGAGATATAGAGTTAAAAAATCAAAATTGTGTCCTTGCAGACATGGTATATATCGACACCCTCACCGGAGTCGGATCAAGAAGACTTCTCCAGGATAAGATACCAGAAGACTTTAGAGATGCCGCAGAAAAAGGTGAACTTATATCCATTGCGATGATAGACGTAGATCATTTCAAGCTGTACAATGACACCTACGGCCATATACAGGGAGATACTGTCCTTATGAAAATAGGAGAGATGCTAAAATCAACATTTTATGATTCAGATTTCATAATGAGGTATGGAGGAGAGGAGTTTATGGTGTTCTCAAGGGGAGAGGCGGCCGAGGAGATAAGCAGGCTTATCAACGACTTTGTAACAAATCTCAGAAATGAAAAAATTGAGCATTCAAAGGGGATAGGTGGCATCGTCACTGCTAGTGTAGGTATATGCAGTGGAATACCGGCTATAAACGATGACCTGGAGGAGTGTATAAAATTTGCAGATCTGAAACTTTATAAAGCCAAGGAATCAGGTCGAAATAGGATAATATCTTATAAAAAATGATAAAAAAACAGGAGAAAGTCTAAAAGCTTTCTCCTGTTTTTTTATTTAAACATCTCCAAAACCTCAGGGGAGTAAGATCCGTCTTCAGTGTGGGTGTATAGAGGCGGAAGAATCGCTATCCCCTCTTTTCCATATTTGATTCCCTCAAGTAGGATTGTTTTTGCTGGTTTTCCAAATTTTGAATGACAGAACTGAAGTCTTTTTGGGGAGATATCATGTTTTCTCATAAGGTCCAATATTTCAAGCATCCTGTCTGGTCTGTGGACCAAGGCAAAATACCCTCTGTCTTTTAGTAATCCCGATGCAGTTGATATGATATCTTCTAGATTGGCAGTTATCTCATGTCTGGCATAGGTAAGCTGATGCAAATCATTTAAAAGTTCCGTGTTTCCATTAAACTTAAAAAACGGTGGGTTGCTTATAACCGCATCCTGACTTCCACTCCTAAAATGGTTTTTCCAGTTCTTCAAATCATCTTGTATGATATCCACTTGGTTTTCTAGGTTATTTAGTTTAATATTTCTTCTGGCTAGGTCAGCAGAGACTTCCTGTATCTCAATCCCTGTTATATAAGCCTTTGATCGACTAGAAAGCAGCATTGGTATGGACCCATTGCCGGTTCCAAGGTCCAGTATTTTCTTCACTCCACGGTTTATTGTAAGAAATTCAGAAACAAGCACCGAATCCAGTGAAAAATTAAAATAGTCCGCTCTTTGGATTATCTTCATTTCAGGCTTATTCAAAAAATCAATTATTACCTCTTTTTCATGTTTTAGCAAAATATCCTCCTAATATAAATGACAGTCAAAAGAAATCTAGTTGCTCTTGTCCTTATACTTTTTATGAAATTCATCATTTATTATATCAAAATTATCAAATTATTAAAAGTCAGTGTAAAAACTAAATTTTTCATGATATTTCCTAACAAAAATATATTTTTACCTTCCAAGAGTTGAAAAACAGAAAAAAATGTAATAATATCATACAAACAATGTCATGTGGAAGGGAGGGGGGGAGATTTGAAAAAAATAAACTTTAGTATAAAAATTATTTTCTTATTCATTATGATTTTTTTTAAAGCCTTCTCCCTTTTAGAGGACTCACTGAGCCCAGAAGATACAGCATATATCCAGCGAAGCTCAAAGGGAAAAAGTTATAATGATGTATATAACGAAGAGCCTATAAAAACTTTTAGTGAAAAAACAGGCATGAAAACTATCGTAGTCAAAGAAAACCTTGATAAGATAAAAAATATAAAGGATATCGATGCAATACTAGATAACACCCAGGAGAACAATGAAGAGCCACCTTACAGACAGTGGATGATAATCTTTGGAGTAGTCTTGCTGATACTAGTGCCTTACCTCATGATTCTAAAAAATGAAATTAATAAAAGAAAAAAAGCAGAAATAAAGCTGCTAGAAACAAAAAGAGAACTAGAAAATGCCTTGAATATAAAAACCGCCTTCTTAGCAAATGTAAGCCACGAGTTAAAAACCCCTTTGACTGCAGTAATGGGATTCACAAAACTCCTAATGAAAAGAGAGGAGAATCCCAAAAAGCAACAACTTCTTGAAAATATTCAGGTGGCTGGAAATACCCTTGTTACTTTTATAGACAATATCCTAGACCTATCTAAACTAGAGGCTGGAAAAGTGGAACTCAAATATATAAGAATCAACTTGAGAAATATGGTAGATAACATTGAAAGAATATGTAATGGTCTAAATAAAGGACGTAACGTCTTTTTTATCATGAACGTAACAGAAAAGGTTCCAAAATATTTTATGGGTGATGAAGTTAGACTCACAGAGGTAATTTTAAATCTTGTCAATAACGCTTTTAAATTTACCAAAGCTGGAAAGGTTGAAGTAAAATTTGATAGTTATGATGAGAAGCTCTTTATAAGTATAACGGATACGGGAATGGGAATCCCCAGGGACAAACTAAGCTCTATCTTTGAAAGGTATCATCAACTGGACCTTAATGAGAATATAGAGAAAAAAGGCTTCGGACTAGGCCTCACAATCGTAAAAGAGATAGTGGATATGATGGAGGGCGAAATAGAGGTAAAAAGTGAGTACAAAGAGGGGACAACTTTTAAAATAACCATCCCTATTAAGAAAAAACTTCAATTGGTAGGAAGTATTCGTGGAAAATCAAATTAAACTTTTAGGTGCAATGTTCCCTTGTGGATCTATTTATCTCTATGATCTTGCTTTTTCAGATTTTAAGAGATATAATCTTACTACAAGAAAATTTTACTACAGAAGGGAAGTGATTTTATGAAAATTATCATAAGAGGAATACACCTGGAAGTAACAGATGCTATCAAAAATTTTACTGAGGAAAAAGTGCAAAAACTGGAAAAATATTTTGACCATATTGATGAAGTCGAAGTAGTTCTTTCTGGACATATGCACAAGGAATTTGAGGCTGAAGCTATTGCGAAAGTAAAAAGTCACAGCTATATAGTAAAAGCAAAGGACAAAGACCTTTATAACGCTATAAGTGAATCTAAGAGTAAGTTAAAAGATATCTTAGTAAATGAAAAACATAAAATAATTGATTCTAAAAGAACATCTTTAGCATAGAGCCGTTATACGGCTCTTTTTATTTCTAAATTTACAGATAAATATATGTCATAAATAAAGATATATACAAAAAAAATGAGTTATACTTCCTCCTAAAACGAAAAAATGCCAGACTCCATGGTGATATTTAAACAAGGGAAGGGCAAAAAATATTATACCCAGAGTATAGAGGATGCCTCCTATGAGAAGAAGTAAGAATCCACCATAGGCTATAGAGGCTAATAGTGTTTGAATAACAAAAATTATAGACCAACCCATAGCGGCATATACAGCAGTTGCTGCAGCAACCCACTTGTCTATCCAGATGGACTTGAATACGATACCGATAAGAGCAAGTCCCCATTGAAACCCAAAGAGAATCCACCCTACCTTTCCCTTCAAGATGGTAAAACAAAAGGGAGTATAGGTACCGGCTATCAAAATATAAATGGAGCAGTGGTCAAGACGTTCGAAAACCCTCTTTGCCCTACCTGGTTTAAGAGAGTGATATAAAGTAGACATAGTATACATAATAAAAAGTGAAATCCCAAAAATAACAAATCCAACTGCACTTAGACTGCTGTTAGCCTTTACTCCCTTGACAGATAAAAAAACTAAAGCTGCTATGGAAAGGGGTATCCCTAATCCGTGGGATAAGGCGTTAGCTATCTCTTCTTCTCTGGAAAATTTATTTATAATCTTAATAATTATAACCCCATTTCAAAATAATATAGTTAATTATAACACCGTAAAAGATTGAAATAAAGGCAATTCTAGAAAATCTTTTATTATAACGATATGATTTTCATGGTATAATGGCAGAAGAATTTTTAACAGAAAGGACTAATAATATGAATATATGCCCCTGCGAAAGCGGTAAAAAATATGAAGATTGCTGCAAAAAATATATAAAAGGAACTCTTTTGCCTCCTACGGCTGAGCTCCTTATGAGATCGAGATACACTGCATATGCAATCGGCGAGATCGATTATATATTAGAAACCCATGATCCAGCCACAGTATCAGATGTTAGTAGAGATACAATAGTCACTTGGTCAGAGTCTTCTAAATGGGAAGGTCTTGAAATAGTAAAAACAAAAGCCGGAAAGGTAAGAGATAAAAAAGGTATAGTGGAATTCAAGGCTTCTTATATAGCTGACGGTGAAAGACATATCCACCATGAAAAAAGCCTCTTTATAAAAATAAAGGGCAAATGGTATTATCACGGGTGGGCAGAATAATTTCAATCTAAATTTCTAACAATGGAGGTCTTAAGCTGCTTCTATCTTTTTCAATACATAATCCTCTATAAATTTTGCCACCCCATCCTTTTCATTTGTGTCTGCAATATACCTTGACACATTTTTGATCTCTTCAATGGCATTTCCCATTGCCACTCCATAACCAGACCAGCTTAGTACCTCTAGGTCATTGAAATCGTCTCCAAAAGATACAAGTTCTTCAAGGTTTAATTTTTCTGTTTCTAGTACTTTATTCACCCCGTAAAGTTTGTTGGTGTCAGCGTGAACAAGCTGAGCAAATTCCATGTTGTCTGTAAAAATCAGTCTACATGATTCTGGAATAAGCATATTTAAGATGTTTAAATCAAAATAGTCCAAATCTTTAGTCTTCAAAAGTATTTTCGGTGAGTCTAGGACATTTTCCTTGGAGAACTCATGATAATTGCAAAGCATCTGTTTATTATACTCTCTGTCTTTGCATTTAGTGAGGCTCCTGTTATATTGTTCTACTATAAAAAACATGTCATTAAAAACAGTTTCTATCATTTGAATAATATCCCATACTGTGTTTTTGTCTATTAAATTTTCATGCATAAGCTTTTTGTTTTTATATACCATTGCTCCATTTGATGAGATGACTATATCCTCATGGAAAACTTCTGGGAGAACGCTATATATAAACTGAGTAGGACGACCGCTGTTGAAAACAATTACTTTCCCTTCTTCTTTACATCTCAAAAGTACCTCCAAGGTTCTTTCAGATATTTTTTTATCATCTGTCAAAAGAGTCCCGTCAAGATCAAAAGACAATATTTTCATAAAAATTACCCCCTTTTTTAATTTTCTATTTTATACCATTTTTATGTATAGCCAATATGTATATACTGTAGTAAGTTTGTAAATGCCACTTTTACTAATGGCATCAAATAAATTTAAAGGGTTTTTGTAAAAAAAACCTAATTATTTAATTAGAAGAGAATTACAGAAACAATTTAAACATCAGGAGATGACTATGAAAAAATACTTTTTTATATTTTTAACTATTCTTATCATGATTATTATTTTTAAATTTTCCAGCGAAGATGGAGCTACTTCCTCTAGACGATCTGAGATGGTAATTCAATTCATGCAAAAAATATTTACAAAAAACATCAATAAAGAAACCTCTTCTCATATAGTCAGAAATTTTGCTCACTTTATATTGTATTTTTTACTGGGAATTTCACTCCAGTTTTCCTTTGATGACAGTTCTAAGGCTCTAGGCACTCAGCTCAAGGTTCTGGTTATCGTTTTCTTCTATGCCTGTTCTGACGAACTTCACCAGAGTTTCGTTCCAGGTAGGAGCTTAGAATTTAAAGATGTGTTAATAGACAGTACCGGTGGAACAGCATCAATTATTATATTGGCATTTTTTAGAAAAATATTTAAAACTGTCAGCTTAGAGATATCATAGAATTTTAAAAGGAGGGTAAAAATGATTGTGTACCTGGCCAGGCACGGAGAGGCAGTCTCAGTAGAAAAAAATCCCGAGAGACCTCTTTCCCAAGAGGGTAAAAATGAAGTGGAAAAAATGGCCTCTTTACTTGAAACCATGGGATTAAAAGTAAATAAAGTAATTCACAGCGGGAAGAAACGGGCTGAAGAATCGGCTGAAATTTTTTCTAAAAAACTCTGTGACGGTAATACATCAGTATCTAAAGGACTAAACCCCAACGACAATGTAAAAGAATTTTGGAAAAAATCAAAAGATGAAGATAGTACAATGTATGTAGGACACTTGCCCTTCATGGAAAAACTTGCATCATTTATACTAACCGACGATGAATATGGGGTTCTGATTAAGATAAAAACAGGTGGGGTGCTATGCCTAGAGAAATCAGAGGAGAGATGGTACATTAAATGGTTGATCTCTGCAGAATTATAATATAAAAAGGAGTAAAATTATGAAAATCGATCTTAATAATTTTTCACCTAAAATACTGAACTTTTCATGGGGAGTCATGGAAATAGAGGGATACGGGCAAGGAAAGGATTTTAAACTATATCCAGGCGGTGCCAGACCCTGGGACTGGTCTGAGACAGGGACAGAACACTCACCTGGTATACAACCGGCAGATGTAAAAGAGCTCATAGACATGGGGTGCCAAGTGGTTGTACTCTCTAAAGGAGTGTATTCAAGCCTAGAAGTAATGGATTCAACCATAGAGCTACTAGAAAAGCATAATATCAAATATCATATCCTTGATACCAGAAAGGCTGTTGAGCTCTATAATAAATTAGCAGGTGAAAATCTTCGTATAGGGGGATTATTTCATTCTACCTGCTAGTTCACACTCAAGTTTACTTTTAATACATAATTTTTCACTAAATAAAATGCCACAAGATTCCATAAAGCTTTTGTGTGGCATTTTATTTACATTATTTAAAGCCATTTTTTCTTTCTGAAAAAAGCTATAAGACCTACAAAAATAAAAATCATAAAGATAATCAGAATAGGATAACCCAGCTTAAACTTCAGTTCAGGCATATATTCAAAATTCATCCCATAGATACCTGCAATAAAGGTAAGGGGTATAAAAATAGTTGCGATAATAGTGAGGGTTTTCATTATTTCATTCATTCTGTTGCTTATCCCTGTCATATAAAGCTCAAAAATATTGCCTAAAGAATCCCTCAGACCCTCCATCAAATCTATTATCTGAAGTGTATGGTCATAGAGATCACGGATGTAGAGTTTGGTATCTTCATTCAGCATAATAGATTCATTTTTTTCCAACTTTCCCACAGCATCTCTCAAGGGCCAAAGGTCTCTTTTCATGCTGTTCAGATAAACTCTTATTTTTTGCAACCTTTCAACTAAATCAGGTTTCAGTCTGTCAAGAACATCAGTATTCAACTCCTCAAGCCTGTTATCGTACTCTTCTAAGATCAAAAAGTAATTGTCTATTATAGTGTCTAAGAGAGAGTAAAATAAATAGTCTGCTTTCTTTTTTCTCAGTCTGCCTTTGGAATTTACGATCCTGTCCCTTATTATGTCAAAGACATCCCCTTCACGCTCTTGAAAGGATATCACAACTCCCTCTTTGAGTATCAGGCTCACCTGTTCCTCCTCTATTCTCTCATTTCCCTTAGAAGCACCCATCATTTTTAAAACCATAAAAAGGTAGTCTTCTGACTCCTCAATTTTTGGTCTCTGAGAAGTATGAAGAATATCTTCTAAAATAAGTGAATGAACATTAAATTTTTCACCAATTTTTTCCATAAATCCTATATCTGTTAATCCAAAAATATTTATCCATACAACTTTGTTATCTGCTGCATTTAGATTACTTATATCTGATGCGCTGTAGTTTAAAACCTGGCATTCTTTTTCATCATAAACAAAATATTCTATACTAATTTTTTCAGAAGTTTTATCTCCTGTATAAAGAAGGGTTCCAGGCGGGACTCCTACTTTTTTTATCTTCTTTTTCGAACCTTTCCCCATATTTTCATCCCCTTTCAAAATTCAAACCACAAAACTATATTTGAAAACTAAGTCTAATTCCTGTAAAAAGGTCATTTTTTTATTTTTGGGGATGAATTATTGAATTTACAAGCACTGTTACTTTTCTCTTGACAGAAAAGTAACCAAAAGGTCAAGAATTTTCAAATGTCTAGTGAGTAGATATTTCTTTTAACGCCTTTATGAGCTACAGTCCTCGGTTCCCTGCGGAACTTATTCTGTAGGACGGCTGAGTGCAGGTTCTTTCCTGTATAAGCCCTGCGACTTGAAAATTCAAAAAATCTTCTCTATGAAACTCTTCTCCTGTCTCTGTGTCTTCTGTGACCAAAAGGTTTTATCCTTATTCGTGTTAATTTCCCTATCTTTTATTAGTGTCCATTCGTGATAAAATCTTTTGACTTTAATATCGCTCTCCTCCGTGATACTCTCTTCTTTTCTCTGTGACCAAAAGCTTTTGTCCTTATTCGTGTTAATTTCCCTATCTTTTATTAGTGTCCATTCGTGACAAAATCTTTTGACTCTAATATTCCTGTAAATTCAGTAATTTATCCAGTAAAATAAATATCGTGATTAAAAAAAGCAAGGAAGGGACACGGGGGGTGTCCCTTCCTCATTTTGGTTGTAAATGGAAATTTTTAAAGGTCTATGTAAAGTTCCATAAGAACTGTACACCAATGTATTTTCTACGCAACTTCTCCCACAGGCTGAGTACTTCTCTTCTTTAGGAAAAGAACCAGTGAAGCTAATGCAAATACTATTCCTACAGGATATCCCACTGAAGTAGGTAATGTTAGTCCCTCAGGTGCAATAATTATA
This sequence comes from uncultured Ilyobacter sp., assembly GCF_963668515.1. Lineage (NCBI taxonomy): Bacteria > Fusobacteriati > Fusobacteriota > Fusobacteriia > Fusobacteriales > Fusobacteriaceae > Ilyobacter > uncultured Ilyobacter sp. The sequence goes on from NZ_OY764866.1 coordinate 797,259, forward strand.
TATGTGGTAACAACTGCAGTCATAAATGTAGCTGGTACTGCTGAAATCCAGAAGTTCTTTCCTCTCTGAGCTAAATAAACTGATCCAGCCCATAAAACTATAGTAGCGAGTGTCTGGTTTGACCATGCAAAATATCTCCAGATGATCCCAAAATCCATGAAGCAGAGTGCGATACCGACTGCAAATAACGGCAGTGCTATAAGAAATCTATTTTTTATAGGTCCTTGTTTGAAATTTGTAGCATCTGCAATTGCCAGCCTAGCACTTCTAAATGCTGTATCTCCAGATGTTATTGGACAAGCCACTACTCCTAAAAGTGCAAGAGCTCCACCGACTTTTCCTAGCATGGAATTAGATATTGTATTTACTACCACTCCTGCTGAACCTGCTCCTGCAAGTCCTTCAGTTCCTCCAAAGAAAGTCATGGCGGCTGCTGCCCAGATAAGAGCTATAATCCCTTCTGCTATCATAGAACCAAAGAATACTCTTTTACCCTCTTTTTCATTTTTTATACATCTAGCCATCAGTGGAGACTGAGTAGCGTGGAATCCAGATATAGCTCCACAGGCTATTGTTATAAAGAGGAATGGATAAAACGGTGTTCCCTTAGGATTTAAATTTTGAAGTGTTAATTCCGGAATCTGATATCCTTTTACAAATAGTCCAACTGCTATACCTAGTCCCATTATAATCAAAGATGCACCAAATATTGGATAAACCTTACCGATTAATTTGTCTACCGGAAGTACAGTAGCTATTACATAATAAATTATGATAATTCCAACCCAAGTCATTTTACTAATTCCGGGCAGGATACTTGTCAATATTCCTGCAGGACCTACTACAAACACCACTCCTACTAGCACAAGCAAAACAACTGAGAACACTCTCATTACATTTTTTGCACTGGTACCAAGATATTTACCTACTATCTCGGCGATTGTAGCTCCATCATGTCTCAGAGAAAGCATACCCGCTAAGTAATCATGTACTGAACCTGCAAAGATACATCCAAATACAATCCACAGAAACGCAGCCGGTCCCCAAAGAGCTCCTGCAACTGCACCAAATATAGGCCCTAATCCAGCAATATTTAGGAACTGTATAAGGAAAGCTTTTTTCCAGTCAAGCTCAACATAATCAACACCATCTGCCAGCTTTGTAGCCGGGGTAGAATTGTTTTCATCAATTCCGAAAGCATTTTCGACTATTTTTCCATAGATAAAATAACCACCAATCAGAACTACCAGGGCAATTAAAAAAGTTATCATTTTTTTACCTCCATCTTTATTAAATTTATTTTTAATATTTCTTATATTGGAATTATACCCTTAATATAGGAACATAATAAACGAAGATGACTCAAAAGCATTTAAATTAACATGAAATGCAGAATAACGTCATGAACTGCAAGAAGGATTTTGCAATAAAGAGTTTTTTTATAGAACTTTACGTTTTTTTTTAGGATTTTAAATACTGTTTAAGAATAGTCGTGACAGTGTTATTCTCAGTTAATTTATAAAAACTCTAGCTTTTTATTGTCAGATACATTTTATTGAGATTTTAACCAATTATGAAAGTTAATATTTTCACTTAATCTTGGTCAAGTTTTAAAAATCACACTTTTAACAGGAAATTTCCCTTTATTAATGAATGGTAATTCTTTTTTAAAAGCCTAAATTTAATGTTTTATGATTTGAAAAAATAATTTTAAATAAAAATTTTTTAAACAGATCTATCACTTAGTGAAAGTTTGGTCCAACACAAAATTTATTTTTTAAAAAAAGTTTAAAATTCTATTCTTTTAACAACTCCTGTAATTTTATGAATGTGAAATAAATATCTAATATTGAAATATATTTTTTCTGGTGTTAACATTCCTACATAGGTCAATGATTTCAGAGGGGGAAAACAATTTTGGATATAATAGAAAAAATTAAAAAATTAAAAAAAGAGAAAAATGCTGTCGTTTTAGCTCATTATTATCAGAGGGGAGAGATACAGGATATTGCAGATTATGTAGGTGATTCTTTTTATCTGGCTCAGGTTGGAAAAGAATCAGAGGCAGAAATAGTTGTGTTTTGTGGAGTCCGTTTCATGGCTGAAAGTGCTAAAATTCTTTCACCTGAAAAAACTGTGCTGTTTCCATGTTACACAGAGGCTCCATGCTGCATGGAATATATGGCAACTCCTGAGGAGATACTACAATACAAGGAAAGGTATCCTGATGTGAAAGTGGTGACATATGTAAACTCCTCTAGTGCTGTAAAGACAGTTTCTGATGTATGCTGTACATCTTCTAGTGTCGAAAACATAATAAATAACCTAGATTCAGAAGAGATACTCTTTGTTCCTGATAGAAACCTGGCTAGCTATGTACAGGAACAGATTCCACGCAAAAAAATAATTCCCTGGGAGGGATGCTGTAATATACACGACGCAGTAAGAGTCTCAGATATAGAAAAAGCACTGGCTAAAAATGGAAAAGATCTAATCATAGCAGCCCATCCGGAATGCAGGAAAGATGTGAGAGATATGGCCCATTATGTAGGAAGCACCAGTGGAATACTAACTTATGTTAAAAAGAGTAACAGTAAAAGATTTTTGATAGTCACAGAAAAAGGAATAAATCATCAACTGAGAAAAGATAACCCTGACAAAGAGTTCTTTTTCCCTCCAATGCTTTGCAAGGCCATGAAGAAGATATTTCCTGAAACAATTCTAGAATCTCTTGAGACAATGAATGGAGAGATTATATTAGATGATGAAACAGTCACTAAGGCTGCAAAGGCTCTTAATAACATGCTTTTATTTTCAAGACCACGAGGTGAGTAATTTGAAGACAGATGTATTGATAGTAGGTACTGGTATAGGGGGACTTTACACGGCACTAAACTTAAATGATGAACTAAATATCACCATCGTAACAAATTCTAAGATAAGGGACTGCAACTCCTATCTGGCTCAAGGAGGGATAACCACAATAATGCCCGGTGATGAACTCTCCTTTATTGAGGATACATTAGCTGCAGGACATCATAAAAATAATCATGAAACTTTGGGAATGGTGGCTGGAGAGTCCTGGAAAAATATACAAACTTTGATTGATATGGGAGCTGAATTCCAAAGGGATGAAAAGGGAGATCTGAAATTTACAAAAGAAGCCGCCCACAGTAAGAGCAGAATCCTTTTTCAGGGATCCGAAACCGGTAAAATGATCATGGAAACTTTAATTAAAAGCATTGAAAAAACAAAAAATATAACCCTCCTTGAGGAGAGTGAACTTTTGGATCTAAAAATATCCGACAACTCAGTCCACGGTGGAATTTTCAGAAATAAAAATAAAAACTTTTCAGTGGACTCAAAAATAGCGGTTCTGGCAACAGGAGGTATAGGGGGACTCTTTAAAAATTCCACCAATCACGAGAACATAAAAGGAATCGCCCTAGCTCTGGCTAACCGACATAATATAAAAACAAAAGATGTGGAGTATATTCAACTGCATCCTACGGCACTAGACAATCCTAGCAGCAAAAGGTTATTTTTACTTTCTGAAGCCCTGAGAGGTGAAGGTGCTGTCATTAGAGATGCCAGCGGAGAAAGATTTGTAGATGAGCTCCTACCAAGGGACAAAGTAACTGAATCCATTATAAAAAGGAGAAACGAAAATAATACTCAGATATATTTAGATGTCACCGCTCTTGACTCTGACTATATCAAAAATAGATTTAAGGGTATATATAATGAGTGCTTTGAAAGAGGCTATGATATAACTTCAGACCTTATTCCCATAAGTCCGGCACAACATTATTTCATGGGAGGAGTAAAAACAACTCTTACTGGAAGATCAAGCTGTCAGCACCTCTACGTGGTAGGAGAGGCTGCTTGTACAGGACTACACGGAAAAAACCGTCTAGCCAGCAACTCTCTTTTAGAAGCTTTGGTTTTCGGAAGAAAGGCCGCTTCTGATATTAATACTTGTATCGAGGATATAACTTTGATAGAAAACCCAGCATATGAAGATGAGTGGTTCCCAGAAAAAGCTGCAAGAGAAATTATAATTAAACACAGAGGAGATTTGAAAAATGAATTACGTCATTATTGATGATATAATAAAAAATGCTCTCTTAGAGGACAGAGTTTATGATGATATTACCACAGAAAGTATAACTTCTCCAGACAGTCAGGCAGAAGTTGACTTAATAGCAAAAGAGCATGGAAAGATCTGCGGATTAAATGTTTTTTCACGAGTTTTTCAAATTCTGGGAGATGTAGATATAAATTTTCTCAAAAAAGAGGGAGAGCTTGTAAAAAAAGGAGAGATTATAGCCAAGCTTAGGGGAAGTACTAAAATCCTTTTATCTGGAGAAAGGGTGGCGCTGAATCTCCTGCAGAGGATGTCCGGAATAGCCACTGCAGCATATAACGCTTCTGAAATACTAAAAGAATACGGGATAAAAGTATTGGACACCAGAAAAACAACACCAGGACTAAGGTACCTTGAAAAATATTCTGTCCTCACAGGAGGCGGGTTCAACCACCGTTTTGATCTGTCAGATATGGCCATGGTAAAGGATAATCACATTTTAGCCGCTGGAGGTATCAAAAATGCCGTCCAAATGATAAGAAAAAGACATCCTTTTATAAAAAAAATTGAGGTGGAGGCTGAAAACTTGGAGCAAGTAAAGGAAGCTGTCGAAGCAAAAGCAGATATCATTATGCTAGACAATATGGGGGATGAGCTTCTCAAGGAGTGCATCGGTTACATCAAGGGCCGAGCCATTATAGAGGTATCTGGAAACATGGATGCAACCCGGCTTCAAAATTTGAAGAAACTTAAAATAGATTATGTTTCAATGGGGAAGCTGACTCACTCTGTAAAAGCTTTAGATATAAGTATGAAAAACCTTAAAATTATAAAATAAAATTCACCTTTTTTCTTTTGACAGAAAATAGTCATTTTTTCTAACTCCTTAACTTAATTGACCTTTACGTGTTATAATCAAAGGAAAGGTTTCATTAAAAAAGAGGTGAAAAAGATGCGACTATTGATAGTTATTATATCTATAATCCTCACAGGTTGTAGTATGGTCAACTATGAAGTGGACAACATAACTTACAATGCTAAAGGGAAAAATCAGAGAATAAAATTTATAATCCTGCATTACACCGCATGTGACGATAAAATATCTATAAAGACCCTGACAAAGGAAAATGTGAGTTCTCATTATCTTATAACGACTCTCAGATGGGATCCTATATTTCAGCTTGTTTCTGAAAATGAAAGAGCCTGGCACGCAGGATTTAGCAGTTTCCACGGGAGAACCAACCTTAATGATACCTCAATAGGGATAGAGATCGTAAATCTAGGAGTTTCAGACGCAGAGGGTGAATTGATACTCCACCCTTTTGAAGAATCCCAGATAAGAAAAACAGCCTACTTATTAAAAAAAATATCTAAAAAATATAAGATCGAACCTACAAATATCCTAGGACACTCAGATATAGCCCCAGGACGGAAAATAGATCCAGGACCTATGTTTCCTTGGGAAAGGTTATACACGGAGTTTGGTATAGGGGCCTGGTATGACACTGCAGACTATAATTTTTATTATGATTCTGCCATATTTGATATCTATTCTATAGAGGATATACAGTCTGAATTCAAAAAATACGGTTACGATATGGAAATCTCAGGCGAATGGAATGAGAACGAAAAAAATGTTCTGAAAGCTTTTCAGATGCACTTCAGACCTAAAAATGTAAATGGCGAGATAGATTTAGAAACTTTTGCCATAATAAAAGCTCTCAATCATAAGTACCGGTAACCTTTCACTTTCGGACAAAGAGTAATTTCTACTGATGGAGGTTTATTTTGAATAGAGAAAAATTTTTATCTGAAAATAAAATACACTTTTCTTATCATGAGTTTTTTGATAATGAAACATTAGACTTTATAGAAGATATTCTCAACTTTATAGGAGAAGACTACACCCCTAAAAAAGAGGATATTTTCAAGGTATTTAGATACGACCTGAACCATGCAAAAGTTCTGCTTCTAGGGATGGACCCCTATCCACAAAATGGTGTGGCCACCGGTTTATCATTTGAAGTAGAACTTGAATCCTGGGGGGACCCGAGGATAAATACTTCTCTCAAAAATATGCTTAAACTCATATACAAGAGCTACTATGGTGAAATTCTCAGTATAGATGAGTTGAGAGAAAAGATTAGAAAGAAAGAGTTTCGGATTTTATCACCAGATAAAATATTCAAAGAGTGGGCCAGTGAGGGAGTGATATTTCTCAATACTGCACTCACTACAAAAATAGGTAAAGCCGGGGCACATATAAACCTATGGAAGCCTTTTACAGAAAAACTTCTGAGTTTTATAGGGAAAAAGAATCCCTCTCTCACTTACCTTCTGTGGGGAGGAAGGGCTCAGAAATTTGAAAAGTTTATTGTTTCTGGAAAAGTGGTAAAACACAACCATCCAGCTATTTGTGGGAAACTGTATAAACCTCAAGACTTTCTAAATGGCAGCTCTTTCATTGTAACTAAAAAAGAGATAAATTGGATAGCTGGAGAGGAAATATGAAAAAAACTATCTTACTGGGAGACAGTATAACAGATTGGAATCCACTCCAGGACAAGAATATCATAAATATGGGAGTGGCAGGTGATACCACCAGGGATATTTTTTGGAGAATTGATGAGGTGAAAAGTATAGAGGCTGAAAAAGTGATTTTCATGGCCGGAATCAACGATATACTAATGAAATTTCCTTTTGAAAAAACCTGTAACTTTTATAATAAAACAGTATCTTCTCTAAAGGAAAGTTTTGATGAGATAATTCTGATGGCAATTCTTCCAGCAGTCGGAGACAATAAGATTAATGTGAATACCCTTCAAGTAAACAGGTTTATAGAGAATCTGGCTAAGGAAAATAATCTGATTTTTTTAGATTTATCAAAACTTTTTTTTGACGAAGAAGGTTCTTTAAAGCTTTCTTTTTACACAGATGGACTTCATCTATCATCTCTGGGTTACAAATACCTTAACAGAGAACTTTTAAAGATTATCTGATGAAGGATTTAGACGGCTACTATCCCTTTAAAAATCTTATTTTTTACTCTTGCAACTTTGATAAAATTTTTAATCAAACTTATATTGCAGCTGAGAAAAGACTGAAAAAATACAAAAAGCCAAAGTCCCATTAAGTTTAGGTCTCTGGCAAATTAAGATATTTTGTTTTTATTGCACACTTAAACAAGAATCACTCCAATTTTTAAGATACCATATAATAGTTTTTTCTATTCCAACTGAAAAATCTGTTTCAGGATAAAAACCAAGATCCTTGACTGTTTTTGTAGGATCGATGGCATATCTCATATCATGACCCAACCTGTCATTTACGAAAGTTATTAAATCGTATTTTATTGTTTCTAAATTTGTTTTCAAAGCTATTTGGTATTTCGGATTTTCTTTTATTAACCAATAAAGTCTATCTATTATGAGTTTGGTTATGTTTATATTTTGCTCCTCGTTAAGCCCCCCTATATTATAAATTTCTCCCAAGCTACCCCTATTTATCACCATATCTATTCCTCTGCAATGGTCCTCAACATAAAGCCAGTCTCTCACCTGCCTGCCGTCACCATACATTGGAATTTCCTTTCCTTCTAGTAGATTTTTTATAATCAGGGGTATGAGTTTCTCCGGAAACTGATAAGGCCCGTAATTATTTGAACATCTTGTTATATTGACAGGCATATGATATGTCTCGTGATAAGCCCTAACAAGCATGTCTGCAGAAGCTTTGGATGCGGCGTAGGGACTTCTAGGATTAATGGAAGTGTTTTCAGTAAAAAAATCTTTTCCAAATGTCTTGGATTTTACAGATTTTTTTTTCAATAGAGACCTCATCTCTTTAGTTCTAGCCTCTAATTTTTTTCCATAAGGATAATCAATGCTCAGATCCCCATAAACTTCATCTGTGGAAATCTGAATAAACTTTTTTTTCTCAAGATATACGGGACAGCCTTTTTCATCTATTCCCAAAGACCATTGAGTTTTAGCTGCATCCAGCAAAATTTGTGTACCTATTATATTAGTTTTCAGAAATATGCCGGGATTTTCTATGCTTTTGTCCACGTGGGATTCTGCGGCAAAATTAACTACATAATCAAATTTTTGCTGTTGAAATATATTTTCTACCAGGTCGCGGTCGCATATATCCCCCTTTATAAAGCTCACCCTAGAATCTTCTAAATTTCCCCTGATGTTTTCAAGGTTTCCTGCATAAGTGAGCTTATCCAAAATTACCAACTTTATTTTTTCATTTTTTTTTAGCAAATATTTTACAAAATTGGCCCCTATAAACCCGGCTCCCCCGGTAATTAAATAAGTTTTCACAGATTCCCTTCCTCCATCTCTTTAAAAAATCTATCTATGGCATTCTTCCAGTGAGGCATTTTCTTTCCTATAATTTTTTCCGCCTTCTGGCTGGAAAGCTTTGAGTATTCGGCTCTTCTGGCAGGTAAATTAAATTTAGATGTATTTACTTTTACTAATTCACCTTTCCATCCTATTTTTTCCAATATATACTTCCCCTCTTCATACTTACTGGCTACACCGGCGTTAGATAAATGATAAAGTCCATATTTATCTGAATTTATAAGTTCCCAAGAATATTCTGCTAAATCTTTTGCATAGGTCGGTGAAGATACCTGATCTTCTACCAGCTCTAGTTTTTCTCTCGCTTTTGACCACTTTATCACATTTTTAACGAAATTATTGTTTCCCATACCAAAGACCCATGAGGTTCTTATGACAAAACTCTTGTCATAGGCAGCAAAGACACATTTTTCTCCTTCAACCTTTGACTTAGAATAGACACTCATCGGATTAGGGATATCAGACTCTGTATATGGCTTCTTTTTCCCACCGTCAAATACAAAATCACTGGAATACGTTACAAAAACAGCTCCAATTTTTTTAGATTCCAAAGCCAGGTTTTTAGGTGCAAGACTGTTTACTGCGAAGCATTTTTCCGGTTCTTTTTCAGCCCTGTCCACATAATTATAGGCGGCACAGTTTATTATAATGTCTATATTTTTCTCCTTGAGAAAGTTTTTTACAGCGTCGATATCTGTAATATCTAGTTCCCTGTGACCTGTGGCAATGTATTCTATACCAACTCTTTTAAAGAGTTTCTGAAACTCACTGCCCAATTGACCTTTTCCTCCTGTTAGAAGAATCATTCTATTCCTCCTAAATACTCCTTAAAACTAGGCTGATCCATGTCTCTTTCTGACAAAATCAGATTTTCTTCCCTAAATCCAAATTTTTCAAAAGGCCATTTTATCCCTATATCAGGGTCATTCCACTTTATCCCTGAATCAAACTCAGGATAATAAAAATCAGTGCATTTATACTGTATCTCTGTATCTTCCTCTAAAGTTAAAAAACCGTGGGCAAATCCTTCGGGTATATAAAAGAGCTTTTTATTTTCCTCGCTGAGGATTAAACCATGCCACATAACAAAAGTGGGACTTTTTTTCCTCAAATCAACTGCCACATCCCATATACTTCCTCTTGTTACTCTTATTAACTTTCCTTGAGAATGCTTCTTCTGAAAATGAAGCCCCCTCAAAACTCCTTCTTTTGATCTTGAATGATTATCCTGGACAAATTCTAGGTCAAAACCTAATTTTTCAAACTCTCTCTTGTTGTATGTCTCCATAAAAAAACCTCTCTGGTCACTGAATACAACTGGGTCTATTATTATCAAGTCTTTTATTTTAGTTTCTGTTATTTTGAATTTTGTCATTATATATCCTCATTTCTAATTTATGCATTATTTTATAAGTTTTAGGAGATACTCGCCGTAATGTGATTTCATGAGGGGCTTGATCTGACTTTGCAGCTGCTCTTTGGTTATCCAGCCGTTATTATAGGCGATCTCTTCTAGACAGGCTATCATCACGCCCTGTCTAGCCTGTATAGTCTTTACAAAGTTGGCAGCATCTAGCAAGGCATCATGAGTTCCTGTATCTAGCCAGGCCATCCCCCTTCCTAGATTTGATACCTTTAGCTCTCCCTCTTTTAGGTACATTCTGTTTAATTCTGTTATTTCTAGTTCACCTCTTTTAGAAGGTTTTATTCTCTTGGCTTTTTCCACAACTGTATTGTCGTAAAAATAAAGTCCTGGAACTACATAATTTGACTTGGGGTTTTCAGGTTTTTCTTCTAGTGAAATTGCCCTTCCCTTTTGATCAAATTCTACAACACCGAAGGATTTAGGATTATTTACATAATATCCAAAAATAGTGGCTCCCACTTCTGTAGATGCAGCCTCTCTTATCATACCCGTCAGACCATGCCCGTAAAATATGTTATCCCCTAGGACAAGGGCACATGGTTTCTTTTCTATAAACTCTTCTCCTATTATAAATGCCTCTGCCAGGCCATTGGGTTCCTTCTGAACAGCATATGATATTTCAAGGCCATAATTAGAACCATCACCTAACAACTCTTTAAATGAAGAAAGGTCTCTCATAGTCGAGATGACAAGTATCTCTCTTATGCCAGCTAGCATAAGCACCGATATTGGGTAATATATCATAGGTTTATCATAGACAGGTATTATCTGTTTTGATATGGATTTAGTTATTGGATAGAGTCTTGTTCCTGTTCCTCCAGCAAGTATAATTCCTTTCATTATTTCCCTCCAAAAATCTTACTGATTTTGAGTATAGCATTTAATTTTTTAAGTTTAAGCTTTACTCAGTATCGATACTCAATTGTACATTACCTGAAAATATCTGTCCAATTAATTCTATGAGTTCACCAGATATAAAAACCACTGGATTACTATATTTTTTAACTTTATTTATGTTGAATAAGACACTCGCTAACGCAGCCAATGAAACTTATGTGGACATGACAAAAGAGGGAATAATTGACTCGGCAAAGGTCACGAGATCGGCTATTCAAAATGCCGCTTCAATTTCGGCTCTGATACTCACCACAGAAGTGATTGTTGCTGAAAAAAAAGAAAAAAACAGTGCCCCAGCCATGCCACCAATGGGAATGCCAGGAATGATGTAAAATATGTCCCTTTGGAAAACAAACTAATACAAGGCAGCTATTCCCAAAAGATAAAGAAAGGTAATCTTGATAACTACAATAAGATGAAAGAGATACTTGAGGACAAATACGGATATTCTCAGGGAGTCTATAAAAGCAGCTCTTTCTTGTTTGAAAATGGTAAAGCAAATTCATCGGCAGAGAAAATTCTTACCTGGTATATAAAAGACACGAAAGTCTATGAAGAAAAAAATTATCACAGAAGAGAGTTCCGGAGTAGATCCTTTAGCAAAAGCATAAACCTACCTGAGGATGCTGATATTGATAAGATTACCAGTGAATATGCCAATGGAATTCTTACTATTTCAGTTCCTAAACTGAAGTCTCAAACCAATAAAGATGACATTGTAGATATCCAAATCAAATAACTTATCTTTAGTAAGACTATTTCTTTTCTATGTTACAGAGCCCCGATCAGGGCTCTTTTTGCACTACTTAATTTTTTTAATTTATCCTTTTTATTTCCTAATTTCTTAATTGCCATTTATCCTAGTCCCCTAAACATATGAGCTCTGGTTCAAAGAATTAAATCCTGTTTTAACACTGCTGATTTTCTGTTTTAACGAGTCTGGCATAAAAAACTTTTTGGCCAACATTAATTCTATATAAAATTTTTCCTGTAAAACATCAAGGAAATCAAATTAAATTGGGTAAATTATTATCAGAGGTGATAAACTATGACTAAAATGTGCAAATGCTGCAATAAACTAAAGGGTAAAAAGCTTGATAAATATATTGAGTTGATAGGTGACGGGAGATTTATATGTAAAAAATGCGGACATCTTGCCGCAGACAAAAAAAACCTCTGTTTTCCAGTGGACAGAATAGGGGCTTTTATAGAAACTTCTGAAAGTAATTTGGAAATTCCAAAAAAGTCCAAGAAATTTGAAAAAAAGATGGTAAAAGAATTAAAAGTGAATGAACTTCGAGAGATAATAAAAAGTGAGATAGAAAACTTTGCAAGAGCCACTCCTGAGATAAAGGATGAAAAAACAAAATAACTGAAAATTGATAGATATTTTCCAATAAAAGTATAGCAATATATCTATAATAAAAAAGTGACTGGAGGTTTATTATGAAAATTTTGATCCTAACTTTGACAATGCTTCTTTTTACAGCCTGCTCGGTACTCATGGTGCCTGTAAAGGCAGTTACAACTGTGGTTGATGTCGTCCTTTGATCTTCCCTTCAGCCTTTAAAAAAAATTTAAGGTTATCAATAAAAAAAGACAGCTGTAAAAAGTTATCACAGCTGTCTTTTTTTATGTTAATCGGTCTTTTTCTTTGTAACTATAAGCTGTCTTTCGAAAACCTCTCTGAATCTTTTTCCTGACATAAGCACTCTGCTGATCTGCACATCGAGGAGGTCCTCATTTTCTATATGAAAAGTAACACTTTCATCTCCAACCTCTATACTCAGCCGTTCACTGTCCAGCAAAAAAACCCTGTTGAATATTTTTGAAATCCTCAGCATAACCGAAAGCTTCTCCATAACCCTTATATCTTTTTTCCCCAATATACTGCCGTAATCCTTTGCCATATCATTAGATTTGTCCTGCTGAGATACTATGAGAGCCGCCATCAAAAGTTTCCTGTGCTTTATCCCTTTTAGCCCGGAATTGATTATCGTATAAAAGGAGTGAAGAGGATTATCATAATAGTTTATATTGACTCCGACCCTTCCAAGATATGAAGCAGTCCTTATGACCTTCTCCTCTATTTCTGGTATTCCGTGAAGAGGCTTCATGTTCTCAAATATTTTCATGAATATTTTATAAATCCTCTCACCTCTTTCTTTCGATAAATCAAAATGTTCCACCACATCTAAGAGAGAACTTTCAAAAACATTTTCCACATGTTTCCCGTATTCATTGAGCTTCTGGTACAAAACTCCCTCTCTAATACCAGAACCGCTTATTATGACCAGTTCCACCCCTGTAAACTTCAGAAGCTCCACCACAGCACACAAGGCACCTGTGAATATATCGGCTCTAGATCTTGAAAGTCCTGGCATCTCAAGCTTATACGAGTAATTTTTTTTCTTTATATATTCAAATATCTCCTTCACATCTCCGTCTTTCAGACCATAGTTATGAAGAATATTCAGTGGATATTCACACATGACAGAGTGAACCTTTGCCAGATTTCTTATGGTCCCTCCCACTCCTATAAGAGGTATATCTCCTACCTCCTTCAGCCATGGGACTTTTTCATACTCACTTATTACATGATTTCTAAGTTTTTTTTCTGCATAATCAGAAAGTTTTTCTTTTACGTTGGCCAGTTGAGCCAGTGTAACAGACCCGAAGTTAAGGCTTACCCACCTGTGAACTCGCCGCTTTTTAAACCACACCAACTCTGTACTTGCTCCCCCCATATCTATGAGAAGTCCCTCTTCCTCATCTAAAGTATTTGTGGCTCCAAGAAGAGAATAATAGGCCTCCTCTTCTCCTGAGAAAATATTTATCTTCATCTTAAGTTCTTTTTCCAACTTCTCTATCAGTCGGTTAGAGTTCGTAGCATTCCTTACTGCAGCAGTTGCAAAAGCTATAATTTCATCGGTTTCATTTTGGGCGCATATCCCCTTAAATATCTTCAGAGTATGATATGCCAAATTTATTTTTTTCACCTTAAGTTTTCCTGTTTTGTTTACTCCCTCTCCTAGCCGTACACTCTCCTTCACATCTTCTATTACAGAGAAATTCTTGGCAGGAGAAATCCTAAAAATAACAAGCCTTATAGAGTTTGAACCTATATCTATAATTCCTATTTTTTTCATAAATCTATTTCCCCCCTAAACAGAGTATGATTGAGGCTGTAGCCTCCTTTAATCAGAAAGCAGTTTGTGATATTTTACTCTTAAATAGAGTATAGTCGAGTTTATAAAGTAAATCAAGAAATTAATCCCTGAAGTTTTCGTAAGGTCAAAGAAAAAGGGGAGGTTATTTCTCCTTTTTTTTCACTGCCTTTTCCAGGTCTTCAATAATTATTTCCATCACTTTTAGTCTTGCATAACGCTTTGAGTTACCTGGAATGACATTCCATTTTACATCTTCTGTGGATGTCATTGTTATCATATCCTCTACTGCCTCTTTATAAAGCTCCCACTTTTCTCTATTTCTCCAGTCTTCTTCAGTTATCTTCCAACTTTTATATGATGTTTTTTCTCGCCCTCTAAAACGTCTTAGTTGTTCATCCTTGCTTATATGAATCCAGAATTTTAATATAACAGCCCCGTCATCAGCCCACTGGGCTTCCATGGAGTTTATTTCATGATAGGCCCTGTGCCACTCCTTTTCTTTGCAAAACCCCTCTACTCTTTCTACTAGAACTCTTCCATACCATGTCCTGTCAAATATTGTAATGTGCCCTCCCTTTGGAAAGTCTTTCCAGAATCTCCATAGATAGTGGTGTCTTTTCTCTATATCATTTGGAGCCGATACTGGGATAACATCGTACCCCCTGGGGTCTAGTCTGTCTACAGTTCTTTTTATATTCCCCCCCTTTCCAGCTGCATCCCACCCCTCATAGGCTAGTACCACCGGAATTCTTTTTACGTATATCTCATGCTCTAGCTCCATGAGCTTTTCTTTGTACTTTTTTAACTTTTTCTTGTACTCTCTTCTGCTCGCTGACTTTGTTAGATCTACACTATCTAGAGAATAACTTTTCTCCTTGATGGGAATTGCCTCTATACTCTCTTTGTCAGACTGTTTTATACTCTCTTCCAAAAACTCCACAGTCTTTTGAAATACCTGAACTTTGGCACTGTCAATATCCTCAGAGCAGATTATATTCCATCTGCCGGTCTCACTTTCGGTGTTTTTCAGAAGTTCTTCATACTCTTCTAAAATTTCATCATAGTTTTTGTTACTATCCCAGTCCTCCTTGGTCACCCTCCATGAAGTGGATGGATTCTTCTCCAGCTTCTTGAACCTCTTCTTCTGCTCATCTTTCGATATAAAGAGAAAAAACTTTATTATCATCGTTTTCCCGTTTTGCAGAAGTTCTTCAGTATCCACTATCTCTTTGCATCTTCGTTTATACTCCTTCTTATCTATATCTTTTATGTTTTTAATCACGGAAAAGTACCAGCTCCTGTCAAAAATAGCTATCTCTCCTTCACCAGGAAGGTTTTTCCAAAATTTCCAGAAAAAAGGTCTGAGAAGCTCCTCTTCTGTGTCTTTATTATTTGAAAAAACTTTATATCCTCTAGGATCTAATGATATAAGGAGTTCATTCATCACGGCACCTTTTCCAGAGGCATCCAGCCCTTCTAAAATAATAAGAACCGGTATTTTTTTTGCTCTTGCTGCTCTCTGAAGCTCTCCCATTTTTATAATAAGAGGCTCCATTATACTCTTATACTCACCTTTTCCTATTTTAAGACAGCTTTTAAAATCAAACATATTTTTCCTCCTCTATACACAATTAACCTAAGCTGTTACCTTTATTTTAGATAAAAGTATTGAATTTATAAGAATTCGTTACTTTTCTCTTGAAAGAAAAGTAACCAAAAGTTCAAGAATTTTCAAATGTCTAGGAAGTAGATATTTCTTTTATCACCTTTGTGAGCTACAGTCCTCGGTTCCCTGCTCATCCACTGGATAAGGTGTTTCATAGTCGCTGACGCTCCTTGAACTCCCTTAACTTATTCTGTGGGACGGCTGAGTGCAGTTTTTTTCCTGTATAAGCCCTGCGACTTGAAAATTCAAAAGACTAAAAATGATATAAACCTAAATAAAAAGCATGTGTACAGTTATTCCTTAATTTTTGACTATTCTTAACACTGATTTTGTCAATGGCAATGGAAAAGGGATAAAAAAACTCTCGCAAAAGAACGCATATATAGTTTTGGTTCTAACTCTGTGAGACTCATTCTTTTTCTCTGCGTCCTCTGTGGCCAAAAGCTTTTGTCCTTATTCGTGCTAATTTCCCTATCTTTTATTAGTGTCCATTCGTGATAAAATCTTTTGACTTTAATATCGCCCTCCTCCGTGATACTCTCTTCTTTTCTCTGTGACCAAAAGCTTTTGTCCTTATTCGTGCTAATTTCCCCATCTTTTATTAGTCTCCATTAGTGACAAAATCTTTTGATTCTGATATTCAGATAAATTCAGTAATTTATCTGAATTTCTTCCAAATAGCAACTTGAGTTAATTACAGCTTTTATTAATTTCTTCAAATTAAATTACTATAGTTTTTCTTACTTTTCCTTAAAAACCCTCTTTTTTAAGGATAAGAAATGATGTATACTAAATTAAGGGATAATTCTCATCCTTTTTTAGGATTTTTACCAATAAAACAAAATAAAGGCAAGGTGATATATTTGAACGAAAGATCAGAATACTTAATAATAGGAAACGGGATTGCAGGTATCTCTGCGGCAGTGACTCTTAGAAATAAAGACAGTGAAGGAAAAATAACTGTGGTGACAAAATCCCCTAAACCTTTTTACTACAGAATAAGACTTATCGAATACCTAGCCGACAAGACCGAGTTTGAAAAACTTATCGGATACGGTGAGGGATTTTATCTAGACAAAGATATTGATGTAAAACTTGACATGGAAGTAACTGATATTGATTCACAAAATAAAAAAGTTACCTTTGAAGATGGAAGCTCTATAGAGTACAACAAACTTCTTTTAGCTACAGGGGCAAGGCCTAGATACCCTGATATCAAAGGGATCAGAGAAAAAAAAGGCGTTTTGAAATTTCGAGGAGTAAATGACAGTGACGAGATAGCAAATCATGTGGAGATCTGCAAAGAGGTTGCCATTTTGGGTGGGGGCCTTTTAGGTATAGAGACAGCCTTCTCACTGCTAAACCTAGGTAAAAAAGTCACCGTCATAGAGACTGCACCTCGGCTTCTTCCTAGACAGCTAGATGAAGAGGGGTCTCATATACTTCAAAGCATCCTAGAAGAAAAGGGGTTAAATTTCATCCTGGGAAAAAATGTTGAGGAAATATTAGGTGGAGATTCTGTAGAAGGTATCAAGTTTGGAGACGGGGAAGTATTTCAGGTCAAAAGTCTTGTTTTATCTGCAGGAATAACTCCGAGACTAGAGTTAGCAGAAAGTGCGGGATTAGAGATCAACAGAGGAATCGTTGTAAATGAACATATGGAAACTAGCATAAAAGATATCTATGCAGCGGGAGATTCTATAGAATTCCAGGGAACTCTATATGGACTCTGGATTCCTGCAAAAGAACAGGGGGATGTAGCAGGGAGCAACATGGCCGGGGAAAAAGTCAAGTATAACCCTACAAGTTCTGAGACAAGACTAAAAGTTTCCGGTATCTCGTTCTTCTCAGGGGGAAACATAGAACCTATGGGAGCAAATATTTATAAATACAATAAAGATGGAATTTACAGAAAATTCTTTGTCCGTGACGAAAAAATAGTGGGGGCAATTCTTTTAGGCGACCCGAAGACAGCCATGAAGACAGGAGGATTTATCAAAAACCATGAATCTACAGATGTGATTTACGGACTCTATGAATAGTCACGAGTATAGGGGTGGGAAAATTCCTGCCTCTTTTTTTTTTATGAAAATAGTTTGCCTTTACTGACCTTATTGAGTTTTATCAGATAAAGTGTTATTATATTCCTAGAATTTAAACAATAATATTAAAGAGGCGATAAAAATGAAATTTCCATCAAATGAATGTTCTGTAGGAGGCTGTGCCTGTAAAATGGGACCTGCCGTCCTTTCAGATTTACTTTCCACACTCCCAACTTTAGAAGATAAAAATCTCATAGTTGGATACGAAAAATCAGACGATGCATCGGTATACAAACTCACCGATGATTTAGCTATGATACAGACACTTGATTTTTTTGCACCTATGATAAACGACCCTTATATATTTGGGCAGGTGGCTGCTGCCAATGCCCTGAGTGACGTCTACGCCATGGGAGGAGAACCTAAAACTGCAATGAATATCGTATGCTTCCCGGAAAAAATGGATATCTCTTATCTTGGAGAAATCTTGAGAGGAGGGGCAGAAAAGGTGGCAGAAGCTGGTGCCGTTCTTAGCGGAGGACATACTATTCACGATGACAAGATAAAATACGGTCTTTCAGTCACTGGAATTATTCATCCAGACAAAATTTTAAAAAATTATGGTGCAAAAGAGGGAGACACTCTCATCCTCACAAAACCTTTAGGGGCTGGGATCATAGCCACTGCCTACAGTGTAGGGGAGGCTTCTGATGAGGCTGTGGACAAACTTCTTGAAAACATGACTACCCTAAACAAATACTCTATGGATATAATAAGAGAATATCCTGTAAATGCCTGTACAGACATAACAGGTTTCGGATTTTTAGGCCACGCCTTTGAGATGGCAGGGGGTTCTGAAAAGAGTTTTATCCTTGAAAAAGAACTTATTCCATACATGGAAGAGGCAAAAGATTATGCAAATGAGTTTTATATAACTAGTGGGGGACAAAAAAACAGAAACCACCTAGGGGATAAAGTTTTGTTTAACGATGTACCTTTCTGGCTTCAGGAGATCCTATTTGACCCGCAAACTTCAGGGGGGCTTTTGTTTTCAGTTAAAAGTGAGTATTCTGAAGAGATAATGGATAGACTGAGCAGACTAAAGATAAAGTCATCTATAGTGGGAAGAGTTACAGAAAAACAAAAACATACAATTATCGTGGAATAAAAATACACACAATTTTAATTTAAAGGAGTTTTTTATGAATAAAATCGTAGATGCAACTGGGAAACTATGTCCTATGCCCATAATAATGACGAAAAAGGCCCTGAAAGAGATAGAGGAGGGAGTGGTAGAAACTCTTATCGACAGTGAGATTTCAAAGGAAAATCTTGAAAAAATGGCCAGAGAAATGGAGTTATACTTTGAAACAACGGAAGAAAACGGAATCTACCATGTAAAAATAACTAAAGATATAAGATCAAATAAAGAAACAGAAAACAAAGATGAAAAAACCGTAATGGTTATAGCTTCTGACCAAATGGGTGACGGAAGCGAAGAGTTGGGAAAAATTCTTATGAAGGGATTTATATACACCCTCACAGAGATGGAAAAAGTTCCAAGTACTATACTTTTCTATAACTCCGGTGCAAAAATAACTGTGGAGGGATCAGAATCAATAGAGGACCTGAAAACCCTTGAAAAAAGGGGAACAGAGATACTTACCTGCGGAACCTGTCTCAACTACTACGGTATAGAGGATAAGCTCGCCATCGGTGAAGTATCAAACATGTATACAATTATCGAGAGACAGACAGAATCTACAAAGGTAATAAGGCCCTAATGAGATCTGAAACTTTCTGCCTTATAACTGCTGACTCTACACACCAGATAATGAAACTAGAAAAGCTTATCCTTGAAAATAATATCAAGGTAAGAATAATACCGGTGCCAAAAGAAGTTACCGCCAACTGCGGTTTGTCTATAAAATTTAACCTTTCAAACCTAGAAGAGATCAGATTGTTACTTCCTAAAGAAACCTCTGATTTCTGCCTCTATACCGTAGAAAAATCAGGATTAAAAAAACATATTACCAAGATATAAAAAACCAGCAGAGCCCTTTATAGAGGCTCTGTTTTTTTTGTCTATCGTCCTATATGATATTCATAAAATACAAAACAAATAAATTTCAGAAGGATTTTTGTAAAAATATTATAGAGTATTATAAAGGGGGTGTTTCTATGAAAATAGACTATAGTGAATACAAAAAAGATGTGGAACTGGCTCTAAATTATGCAATAAGAGCTGTTAAAAAGGAGTTGGAGATATGCAAGGAAACCTCTGATTCCACTCAGAGTGATATTCTTAAAAACAGACTCTCCAAATTTGAATTTCTCCTTAAAAAATTCTCTGAAGAATAGATAACTGCCGTATCAAAGACTAAACATCAACAGAAAAATTCAAACGCCACATAACCCAAAAAACACCTGGAGTTTGTCACTTTTCCAGGTGTTTTTTTATATAAAAATCTAAACAAAGAAAATAAAAAACTCACAGGATTATCAGAGGACGATCGGTATATATTTTAGTGACGTAGTTGTTTTTATTTTCAAAAAGGAGGTATCTCTAATGAAAAAAATCTATCTTATACTCATCCTGCTTTTCTTGGGAACATTAACTTTTTCTGCCGACGTAGATGTAATAGTAAAAAAGGCCTATAATGCGGCTTATTATGCAGGTGAAGACGGTAGGGCCACAGTAGATATGGAGATAGTGGATAAAAATAAAAGGGTTAGAAAAAGACGTATCATTATGCTGAGAAAGGATATCGCAGACGGAAAGGAACAGATGTACTACGCCTACTTCAAAGAACCCTCAGATGTAAAAAACATGGTCTTTATGGTCCACAAAAATATAGAAAAAGATGATGACAGGTGGCTTTATCTCCCTGCTCTTGACCTGGTAAAAAGAATAGCCTCTACCGACAAAAGAAGCAGTTTTGTCGGGTCTGACTTTACCTATGAAGATATATCAGGACGTTCTATAGAAGAGGACATCCATGAGCTGACAGGTGAGGACAGTTCCTATTATATAATAAAAAATACACCCAAAACTCCTGAAGATTTTGCATACTTTGTAACCTACATAGACAAAAAAAATTATCTCCCTATAAAGGCGGAATACTACAATTCATCTGGGAATATTTACAGGAGAATAACTGCTGAAAAAGTAGAGGTTATAGATGGATTCCCTACGATAACCCTTATGAAGGCCGACGAAATAGAAAAAGGTACCTATACCATAAACAAGTTTAGCGATATAGTGTACAACCTTGGAATGGAGGAAAATATTTTTACTGAGAGATACCTCAGACGTCCTCCTAGAAAATGGCTCAGATAAACTTTTTAAAGGGGGGATAAGCTATGAAGTCGAAATATCTTTTTATATTTTTTCTGACATTCCAGTGGGTATCATCTGCTCCCTTTGAAGATACTGAGTTCAGCGGGTTTTTAGAGGGGGCTGCAGGCAGACCGGTGGCTTCTAAGGAATATCAGGAGGAAAGCTTTAACCTAGGGGAGCTCAGACTACAGCTTCAGGCAGATACTCTACTCACCGACACTTCCGAGAGTAGGTTCAAGATAGATTTTTACCGAGATGAGGTCTTAGAAGATTGGAAACTCTCTCTGAGAGAAGCTTATATATCTTATTATCCATCTTCTTTTTACGAGATAAAGGCTGGACGTCAGGTTTTAACCTGGGGAACAGGAGACCTTATCTTTATAAACGACCGGTTTCCAAAGGACTATGAATCCTTTTATTCTGGAAGGGACATGGAATATCTAAAACTACCTTCAGATGCAGTGAAAATATCATTTTTCCCCCAAAAATACATCGTTGATCTTGTGATTATACCACTTTTTACACCAAATAAAGTTGTAAATGGTGAAAGACTTACTTTTTTTGATCAGTCTTCCGGGGAGTTTGTTTATACGGGAAAGGATTATCTCGATGCTGACGAACCCTCTACCTCTTTAGATAATACACAAGTTGCCATGAGGATAAAGAAAAATATAGAGGGTAATGAGATAGCCTTATACGGATACAGAGGATTTTACCTAGACCCAAATCCTTCAGAGGACGGTGAATACTATTATTCTAAAACCAACGTATTCGGAGCTAGCTGGGTGGGGTCTGCTTTAGGAGGAATAGCCAACAGTGAGATAGGGTATGAAGATTCTAAAGATGACAGAGATGGTGACGATCCCTATATTACAAATTCATATCTGAAGTTTCTAGTAGGTTACAAAAGAGAAGTGGGAAGAGACTTTACTGTGGGAGTCCAGTATTACCTTGAACATATGATGGACTATGACAACTACCGGGAATCACTTCCAGAGAGTTTTAAACAATATGCCAGACATAAAAACAGAAGTATGTTTGCCCTCAGACTGAGCAAACTGGTAATGCAGCAAAAGCTTAAGTATGAACTTTTTACATTTTACTCCCCTACAGATGAAGATGGGTACATAAATCCTGATATTTCATATAAATGGACCGATGATTTAAGCACCTCTCTGGGTATGAATATATTTTATGGGAAAGATTATCATACAAACTTTGCACAGTTGGAAGACAACACTAATATCTATTTGAGAATAAGATATTCATTCTGATAATCGGGGGAATCAATATGAAAATAAAAAAAAATATTACCGATATATCAATAAAATACCCAAAATTTATAATATCAATTTTTATAATCATCACTCTTATCCTTTCTTTTTTTATTCCGAGGATAGAGATTGATACAGACCCAGAGAATATGCTTTCAGAAGATGCCTTTGTGAGAAAATTTAATAATTATGCCAAAAAAGAATTTCTTCTAAATGATATCATCGTAGTAGGGATTGTAAATGAAAATAGAGATGAGGGAGTCTTTAATCCAAAAACTTTGCAGGACATAGACACTCTTACAGAGAATATTAAGACATGGGATGGAGTTATAAAGGAAGATATCATCTCTCCCTCAACCCAGGACAATATAAGCCAGGGAGGAGTGGGCGAGGTCATTTTTGAGTGGCTTATGAAAGAACCTCCCAAAACTATAGAGGATTCTCTCAAAATTAAAAACAACATCATGTCAAATCCAGTGTTAAAGGGCACTATGGTTTCAGAAGACGGAAAAGCCCTGGCCTTATACATTCCCATAAAATCTAAAGATATGAGTTATGAATATTCTGTAATGATAAAAAATATAACCTCAAAATTCAGTAATGGAGACTCCTACTATATAAGTGGACTTCCTGTAGCCGAAGATACCTTTGGTGTCCAGATGTTCAAACAGATGGAGATTTCAGCACCTTTAGCCATGGTTATAATTTTTATTCTTTTGAAAGTTTTTTTCAAAAAAAACAGTCTCATACTTTCACCTATGATTATTTCTGCCATGAGTGTTCTTATGACAATGGGACTCCTCATTGGAATGGGGTATAAAGTACATATTATGAGTTCTATGATACCGATATTTCTAATGCCGATAGCTGTAGTTGATTCTGTACATATTCTTAGTGTATTTCATGACCTTTATCCAGAATCCTTAAATAAAGAAAAAGCTCTTCGAGATACCATGGATGAACTCTTTGTTCCCATGCTCTATACCTCTCTCACAACCTGTGTGGGATTTGTTTCTCTTGCCTTAACCCCTATACCTCCAGTTAGGATTTTCGGGTTATTTGTGGCCTTTGGGATAGCCATGGCATGGATTCTCACTGTTACATTTATTCCCTCCTATATAATTTTATTTATCAAGGAGGATTCCCTCGCAGATTTCGGTAAAAGTGAAGATTCAAAAAGCAGCCTCATCGAGAAACTTCTCCAAAAGAACAGTGACTTTACTTTTATTCATTATAAAAAAATAATTGCGGCAACTTGTATCCTCGTGCTTATCTCTGCTTACGGTATAAGCAAGATAGTCATAAATGACAATCCAGTCATCTGGTTTGAAAAAAATCATGAGATCAGAAAAGCAGACAGGGTATTAAACAATCACTTTGCCGGTACATACATGGCCTATCTGATTTTAGAAAGGGATTATCAGGGTGAGGATATAAAAAATGCTTTAGAGAAAACTCAACTTTTATTTGACGAGTACAGGGGGAAGCTGGGAGAAAAGTTATACAAGGATTTGAACCAGGCTGCCGACTCCATCTATAAAACAATGGCAGAGTCTGAGAACTATTCTGTCCAGGAATATTATTCCATGGTAAAAGATCAGGCTGAGATAGCTATAAATGAAAATGACTCCTTTGCCCTAGAGGATGTCTACGATATTTTAGGAGAATATCAGTCTGAAAGCCAGACATTTAAAAATCCAAAAATGCTAGAGTACATAGACAGGCTCTCTCAGGAGCTAGACTCCAATACCAATGTGGGTAAAAGCAACAGCATTATACAGATTGTAAAAAAAGTATATCAGGAGCTTCTTGGAGGACAGGAAGAGAATTTTAGGATTCCTGACACAACAGCTGGTGTGGCTCAGTCTCTCTTATCATTTCAAAACAGCCATACCCCTCAGATGCTCTGGCATTTTGTGACTCCTGACTATGAAAAGGGAAACATCTGGGTGCAGCTGAAAAACGGGGACAATAAAAGTATGCAGGAGGTGAGTGAAAGTATAGAGGCGTGGATGAAAAAAAACAACTCTCCTATGAAAATAAAACATAACTGGGCAGGGCTTACTTATGTCAATGTAATCTGGCAAAATGAAATGGTTCGGGGGATGTTAAATTCCCTCATGGGATCCTTTGTGGTAGTTTTTATCATGATGGCATTTCTTTTCAAATCCCCCTTATGGGGAATCCTAAGTATGATTCCTCTCAGTGTCACTGTTTTATTCTCCTATGGCATGATAGGCTTAGTTGGAAAAAGTTATGATATGCCTGTTGCAGTACTATCGTCACTTACATTAGGATTATCAGTGGATTTCGCTATACATTTCATAGAGCGAGCCCGTGAGATATACTCAGAGGAGAAAAACTGGAAAACTACTCTGGACAGGATGCACGAAAAACCTGCAAGGGCAGTTGTGAAAAATTCCATAATCATATCTGTTGCATTTTTACCTCTTCTACTTGCACCATTGGTTCCGTATAAAACTGTGGGTATTTTAATTTCTGCAATTTTAATGGTTTCTTCTATAGCCACTTTTATTATTTTACCTGCACTTATAAAACCACTTAAAGAAAGATTATTTCCACAAAAAAATAATACATAATTTTTAAACTAAACTACAATATAAACAGTCAAACATAGGCGAAAAAAAATAACGGAGGTGTAGAAATTATGACAAAAAAATTATTAGCTGCAGCATTGATAATAACCTCGCTGTCGGCTTGTCAGAGTACAAACCCATATACGAGAGAGGAGCAATTTAATAAAACTAGTAAATACGCTGCAGGAGGGGCTGTAGTCGGGGCTGTTGCAGGGCAGGTTATAGGTAAGGATACTGAGGGTACTCTTACAGGTGCTGCCGCTGGTACGGCACTTGGAGCAGGTCTTGGATATTATTTTGACAGACAGGAAGCAGCACTCAGACAGGAACTTGAAAGAACAGGGGTAAGCTTAAGAAGAACCGCAGACAACACTTTAGAACTTGTAATGCCTGGAAACCTTACATTTAGGACAGGAAGTTCTGATATCAACAGTGGATTCTATGATGTGTTAGATTCTGTTGCAAAGATTCTTGTAGAGTATAAAAATACTACTATTTTTGTATCGGGACATACTGACAATACAGGTTCCCTTGCTACAAACCAGAGACTCTCACGAGAGAGAGCTAGCAGTGTAGCAAGATATCTCTCTTCTAGGGGTGTTCTTTCTTCTAGAATATCTTCTCAAGGGTTTGACTATCAATTTCCTATTGCTTCAAACTCAACTGCAGCAGGAAGAGAACAAAACAGAAGGGTAGAAATAGAAATTACAGGAACAAAGTAAAAATAAAATCGGCTGCTCTCGGGCAGCTGTTTTTATTTGCAGATTTTAAATTTCTTTCAAAGGATTAAAAGTTTCTACCCATATTTCATATTAAAGTATTGAATTTATCCGAAAACCTGTGTTACTTTCTTTTCTTGATAAAAGAAAGTAACCAAAGAAAATCAAGAATTTTCAAATGTCTAGGAAGCCTATGTTTCTTTTAGCGCCTTTGTAAGCTACAGTCCTCGGTTCCCTGCGGAACTTATTTTGTAGGACGGCTGAGTGCAGGTTCTTTCCTGTATAAGCCCTGCGACTTGAAAATTCAAAAAATCTTCTCTATGAAACTCTTCTCCTGTCTCTGTGTCTTCTGTGACCAAAAGATTTTGTTATTATTCGTGTTAATTTCCCTATCTTTTATTGGTGTTCATTCGTGATAAAATCTTTTGACTCTGATATCGCTCTCCTCCGTGATACTCTCTTCTTCTCTCTGTGTCCTCTGTAACCGAAAGGTTTTGTCTCTATTCGTGTTAATTTCTCTCTTTTATTAGTGCCCATTCGTGACAAAATCTTTTGACTCTAATATTCAGATAAATTCAGTAGTTTATCTAAATTTCTTCCAAGTAATAAGTTTATTTTTTTATTCTCTACTGGACAATTCTGCAGACTCAGGTATATCTCTATCCTCTTTAGCCTCTTCTTCATCGGCTAGTTTTATGAAATCATCCTTCATCTTATTGACATCACTGCATGTTTTTTTCAGTTCACTATAGAGTTGTCCTATTCTTTTGAAAAATTTAGGCAGATCTTCTGGTTTTACAACTACCAGAATAACCACCAAAATAATAATAATCTCTGTAAATCCCAATCCAAACATATCTACTCTCCAAACTTAAATATTTTTGCCACTAGAATAGCCAAAAAGTACAGTATCACAAGAGGAAGTGCCAATCCTACCTGACTCACCACATCTGGCGGTGTCACAACTGCCGAAACTATAAATATTAAAACAATAATATATCTGCTAGCTGCAAGAGCCGTCTTTCTCTTTATGATATTAAATGCCATTAACAGCACAAAAACTATAGGGCTCTGAAACCCGATAATAGACCAAAATACAAAATATAAAGCATAAAATAAATTGGTATTGTAATTCAATAGGAGTCCCACATCCTGAGGTATAAAGTCACTGTCTGTCAAAAATTTAATTGAGATGGGAAGTATCTTAAAATATGACAAATAAATACTCATTATTACCAATATAAAACTACAGATCAGTGCCGCCGCAAGGCATCTCTTCTCCTTTATGTTTAAGGCTGGAAAAATAAAGGCTACAATGTTATAGATATGCAAAGGCATCGAAAGAATAAGCCCCATAATCAGGGATATTTTAATTTTCGTTGTCATCCCTTCAACTATGGAGTTCACAAATAGCTTATTCTCTCCGCCGCTGGGTATAGAGGAGTAAAATTTAATGAACAGATCTACAATCTGATTGTGAATAGCAAATGCCACGACAACAAATATTGCAAAACTAATCAGTGAAATAATAAGCCTTTTCCTAAACTCCTTAAGATGTTCAAATATATGCATATACTTATCTGATGCTGCATTTGCTTCCATTGCCTATACTTCTCCGTCTTTTTTTATCTCTGTTTTTTCTTCATCTTTTATTGCTTTATTAAACTCTCTTCTTGCCTCTCCCACTGATTTAGCTAACTTCGGTATTGCTGATGACCCAAATACAAGGACTACTATAGCCAAAACGATCAATAATTCTGTTGAACCCATTATCTTTTCCTCCTTTTAAATAAAAAATTAAGATTGAATCTATCCATTTACCGGTACTTTAGACAGCTTCATGCTTCCGTCTTTGCCTTTTTCGATTACAACCCAGGCCAGCCAATCATTGTCATTTGTTTTAGGATAATCCTCTCTGTAGTGATTCCCTCTGCTTTCTGTCCTAAACAATGACGCCTTTAGCTTCATCTCTGCATTTAAGAGCATATTCCTGGTTTCGTGTACCAGCCTCAATTCATGGGCATCACTTGCCATCATTTTATCTGCAAAGTGATCTCTGAAAAACTCTATATTTTTAAGAGCGGCTTTTAGTCTGTCTTCTTTCTTTATGTACAAGACATAATATGGAATCGTGTTAAATTTTAACATCTGTGTCACCCATGAAGGATCATATCCTTTTTCCAGCTGTCTAGGTGCAAACATCTCTTCTTTTACAGCTTTGATGATAGAATCATCGATCTTTACCATATCAGCTGTTTTTATATATTCAGCTCCCACTTCTCCTGCCAAGGCTCCCTGTGTTGCAGAACCCGATAGAGCAAATCCGATTACTCCTACATACTTGCCTCCTACCAGCATAGATGACAGGCAGTCCCCTGCTGCAAATAGCCCCTCTATATTGGTTCCGCATTTGGCATCAGTTGGGAAAAGTCCCTCACTCTTGTGAACTCCCATTCCTGCTGTAGATCCTCCTATAGGATCACCGTCACCCATTCCTGGTGGTTTCCCTCCTCCCATTCCAGTAGATTTTTCTCCAGAGTTTTCTTTCTCAGATGGAGTTCCTTCTCCATCACTTTTTCCGGGAGGTCCCATTGTAACTGGTATATTGGCTGCATGTGCACTGTGATATATATTGAGGTCCAGTCCCATTCCATTTGCTTCTGGTCCTCCAACTTTCATGATTCCGGTTTTCCATTGATTTTTCCAGTTTCCCCAGCAATATCCAGGGTTATCAGATCCAGTAAAATGAGTGTCTACAAACTCTTTTCCTGAAATTTTTCCACCTATTCTATAGGCCATGACATCCCCGTCACTTGTCAGTGAACGTACTTGAAAACCATTTGGTTTAAATGCCCCGGCTCCGGTGCAGAGAATCACAGATTTAGCCTTTATAACTATAGCCTTTTCACTGTCTAATTTAAATCCCACTGCTCCTGCCACTTTCCCGTCTTTTTCAAGAAGTGTAGTCAGCATGGTTCTTTCTATTATTTGAATTCCTTCACTATGAATTTTTTCTCTGAGAACCTTACCAAAACCAACCTTTGTGGCTCCCCATGACTTCATCTCTTCATATATCTCTTTAGAATAATCCATTAGCAGATCCAGATATTCTGGTCTGTGTATTCCCTCAGTATTTGTGGCCATATTTTTATGCCATGTAGCTCTGTCATCTCCGTTGGATTCGTCAAATACAGCAAATCCATTGGCAAAAGGAGTCTGTCCGGATCTTCCCACACTTCCCTTATCTACAAGTACCACCTTGGCTCCATTTCTGCTGGCTCTTAGAGCCGCAAATACACCTGCGATACCTCCGCCGATCACCAGAATATCTGTTTCCTGTTCCAGTGCATTTTCCATCAGCTGTGAGATCTCTTTAGGTGACCTGTTCTTTATAAGTCCTGCTGCTATGGCTGCACCTGCTACACCTATACCAAGAGCACCCTTAATAAATGCCCGTCTATTAACATACATCTTTTTCACCTCGTTTATTTGAATTTAAACAATCAACTTTTTAAAATCATCCACATTAAATTTTTCAAGTTTCATACTGCCATCATCATTTTTCTGCATAACAACCCAAGCTAGCCAGTCTTTATCATTACTGTCTGGGTAGTCTTCCCTGTAATGGTTACCCCTGCTCTCAGTTCTAAAAAGTGAAGATCGAAGTTTCATCTCAGCATTGAGAAGCATATTTTTTACTTCATGTGCTTTTCTTAAGTCATGTAGATCTTCTGCCCTTAAATTTGGTAAAAAGTGATCTATATAAAATTCAACCATTGTAAGTGCCGATTCTAATCTATCTTTATCTTTTATAAATAGGACATAATATGGTGTTAAAACTCCTTGTATTAAGTGCTCAATCCATCCAGGTGAATATCCTTTTTCATTATTCAAGGGCTCAAACATCTCATTAATAGCTGCTGAGATTTTCGAGTCCAAAATATTTATAAAAGATTTTCCTTTTACATATTTCGCTGCTACCTTCCCTGCAACGGCTCCCTGTACAGCAGAACCTATTGAAGAAAACCCTACAACACCGTTGTATATGGGTCCAACTAACATGGAAGAGAGACAATCTCCTGCTGCATATAATCCTTTTATATTCGTTGCACATTTATCGTCACTGGGAAATAATCCTTCAGCCTTATGAACACTAAGCCCAGCAGATGCTCCTCCTACCATACCTCCTGACATTTCCGGAGGTGCTCCTCCTTCTCCCGGTTTTCCCTCAGATTCTTTCCCCATTGGTGGTCTATCACCTTCAGGTCTTTTATCCATAGGTGGTTTATCTCCACCAGGCGGCGGACCTTCAGGTCTTTTCATTTCTACTGGAATCAAGCCCTTATGTGCCTCTATAGCCGAACTTAAATCAAGTGCCATACCTCCGCCATCAACTGGCCCAGCAATTTCTTTTGGAAGTCCCATGCTCCACTTTCTCTGAAATGGTAGTCCCCAACAATATGCAGGTGTTTCATTATTTGTATCATGTGTATCTACGAACTCTTTCCCGGAAATTTTAGCACCTATTCTATAAGCCATGGCATCTCCATCAAATGTCAGCGAATAAACTTGAAAACCATTTGGTTTGAAGCCACCGGCTCCTGTACACAAAATCACTGCTTTAGCTTTAATAACTACAGCTTCTTCTCTGTCCAGCTTAAAACCTGTAGCACCAGCAATATGACCATCCTCTTCCAATAATGTTGTTACCATTGTTCTTTCGATAACTTTGATATTACTATTAGCAAGTAATTTATCTCTGAATACTTTACCAAAACCTGTATCGGTAGCTCCCCACTTTTCTAGATCATTATAGATCTCTTTAGAGTAATCCATGTACATATCTAGATATGCCGGGTTATTTAATTTTTTAGAATTTTCTTCTAATATTCGGTGCCAGTTAGCTCTGTCATGGCCTGCCTCTTCATCAAAAATTGTCATTTCACTTGCAAAAGGTGTTTGACCTGATCTTCCGATACTTCCCTTATCAACCACAACTACTTTTGCACCAGCTTCAGTTGCTCTAGTAGCTGCAAACACAGCTGCTATTCCACCGCCAATAACTAATACATCAGTACTGTATATATTTTTCGAATAATTCGTCACTTTAACCTCCTTTCAAGCATTTAAAAAATATAAACTTGCGAGTTCTTAAAAAGAGCTTCGAATATGTTTTGAATTTTTATGAAGTCATTTTTTTATGATTTAATCATTTTTTATAATCATTTCTATTGAATTTTTCCAGTTCCATCTCGCCCTTATTATCCTGTTGAATAACAACCCAAGCAAGCCAGTTTTTATCATCACTTTCCGGGTAATCTTCCCTGTAATGATTCCCTCTGCTTTCAGTTCTGAAAAGTGATGATCTCAGTTTCATCTCTGCATTGAGAAGCATGTTTTTTACTTCGTGTGCTTTTCTCAAATCATGAAGATCCTCCGCTTTTAATTCCGGTACAAAATGCTCTCTGTAAAACTTAACCATTGTAAGTGCAGATTCCAATCTTTTTTTTTCTTTTATGTACAATACATAATAAGGTGTCAAAATTCCTTGCATCAAGTGCTCAACCCATCCTGGAGAATATCCTTTTTCATTATTTAAAGGTTCAAACATCTCATTAATTACATTTGTTATTTTTTCATCACTAATATTTTTTATAATTTTATTACTTACATATTTTGCAGAGGCTTCTCCTGCAACAGCACCTTGTACAGCTGACCCCATTACAGAAAATCCACCTACTCCATTATAAATAGGTCCAACCAGCATAGAAGACAGGCAGTCTCCAGCTGCGTATAATCCCTTGATATTAGTTGCACACTTATCATCACTTGGAAATAATCCTTCAGCCTTATGTACACTGAGTCCTGCTGATGCTCCTCCGACAGGATGCTCTGGACGACCTCCTTTTGGACGATCTCCCTCTCCATCTTGACTTTTAGGTGGTCCTTGATGCCCATCTGATTTTTCACCATCTGGTGGGCCCTGTTTCCCATCTCCTCCACCTGGAGGCGGCCCATCTGGCCTCGGCGTATCCACAGGAATTAAACCCTTATGTGCCTCAAGAGCTCCAGTAAGATCAAGAGCCTGACCTCCACCGTCCATAGGTCCTTCTGTTAATTTTGGAAGTCCCATACGCCACATACCCTGCCATTGCCCCCAGCAGTATGCAGGGGAATCAGGATCATTGTCATGTGTATCTACAAACTCTTTCCCGGAAATTTTTGCTCCTATTCTATAAGCCATTGCATCACCATCAAAAGTCAATGAGCAAACTTGAAAACCATTTGGTTTAAATGCACCAGCTCCTGTACATAAGATTACTGATTTTGCCTTTACAACTACAGCTTCTTCTTTATCCAACTGAAAACCTATCGCCCCTGCAACAATACCATTCTCCTCGAGAAGTGTGGTAATCATTGTTCTTTCTATAACTTTTATGTTCTTATCATTCAGTAGTTTTTTTCTTAATACTCCACCAAATCCGATACCAGTTGCTTTCCATTTTTCCAACTCTTTATATATCTCTTTGGAATAATCCATATATGAATCTAAATATGCAGGATTATTCAGTTTTTTAGAATTTTCTTCTATTATTCTGTGCCATTCATCTCTTTTATGACCAAGCTCTTCATCAAAAATAGACATAGCACTGGCAAAGGGTGTCTGCCCAGATCTTCCTACACTGCCTTTATCTACGACTATAACTTTTGCACCATTTTTAGTAGCTCTAGTTGCTGCGAAAATGGCGGCAATCCCTCCACCGATAATTAATATATCTGTACTATACTCTTGTTTTGTATAGGCTATCATACTTACTGCACCACCTTTTTTTATTAACTCCAGCTGAGTACAAGCTTTCCATTTTTTTCAGCTGTCAATTCCATGGCATCGTAGGGACAATAGTAGACACATAGATTACAGAGCTGACAGTCATCAGGGTATTTTACAGTAGCTAGACCAGTTTCTTTATCCATTCTAAGTACATCACAAGGACATGCTAGTATACATTCACCACAAGCTTTACACTTATCATTAATCACTTTGATCATTTTAATCCTCCTAAAAATAAAATTATTATATTTTCACCTTCAGTCTCATAACCCAAAGTGCTTTAATTTTTCTATTATAATCTCAGACTGAGTTTTGAATTTATGAGGATGGAAATCCAAAACTCTATTTTATCTCAATATAGTTTTATGGCTGGTAGTTCTAAGTACAGTTAAAGCTGTACTTAGAACTACTGAAAACTTATTGTCTCGGAGGTCTTTGATCCTCATCAGGAGCAAACAAACCTTCTACAGTTTTCTTATAAGTTTCGTATTGACTATCTGTAAGTAAAGGTTTTATTTTTGAATCTCTTGCTTTTACAAGTGGCTCAATCTCTTCTCTAGCTGGCGGCATCTGCGAACTTTTTAGTTTACTTTCAAAGGAAGTTTTGAAATCATCTAAAATAACCTGTATTTTAGCTTTTACACTGCTCGTAACATTTAACCCAGCATAAAAATCCTCCTCTGAAATCTTTTCAAATCTTGGAGGTCTATTATTCATTCCCCCTGAAGAATTTCCCATTCCTGTTGAAGCATTGGCACATGCTGTAATTGTGGCCAGTGATACAACTAAAACTAATGTTTTTAATGATTTTTTCATAATTACCCTCTCCTTTTTTATTAAATAGGTCTCTTAAATTATTGATTTTACTACTTTATATATAAATAATTTAAAGTCTTATTGAGCACCGGTTTTGACTGCATTTGAAACGGCATTTATTATTCCTGTTGAAGAATAAGTTGCTCCTGCGACAGTGTCTACATCAGTGTTTTGACTTTTTATTATTTCCCCAAGAACGTTATTTTTTGCTCTATTGAACCAGACAGCATCATCTTCATGGCTTATAATATCAATATTTTGAATAATTTCGTTTTTCACTGTTACTTCTACCTTTACTGTTCCCTTATAACCTTTAGAATTTCCCTCATATGATCCGTCTTTAATCCCTATTGCAATGTCTGCATCTGCAATTCCCTCGACTTTTTCCGCTGTTATAGTCTGTCCATTATTACCTGATGCATGACTTATAGACGAGCTGTAATAAATAAAGAGAGATAAAGCTAATGTAAGTAAGACGATAACTTTTGAAAAATGAATCTTTTTCGGTCTACTTAGTTTAACCCTACCAAAGCTAAGGGTTTTTTCTACAGGACAGCTGCTTATACACTGAAAGCAGTTTATACAGTTTGGATCTCGTAGATTTCCTGTATTTGTGATATCTATATGCATGGGACAAACTTGCTCACATTTTTTACAATTTACGCATTTATCAGCGTCTCTTTTTATCGTAAAAACTCTGAAAAGACTTAGCAGACCGTACTTGGCTCCCTGAACGCAGAGATAATTACAAAAAGGTCTCTGAAAGAATATCGAAACCAAGGAAAAAAACACCAGAACTAAAATGGATATTATAATTACAGTGTTTCCTGATACTAAGCTTAGAAAATTTACCCTCGGGTCAAATTGCATAGCAGTGAATATAAAGTCTGACCAGTTCAACAATAAAAGCATTAAAATCAGATATCTGCTAAATTTTAAAATCCTGTGAATAAATTTTGGGATTTTTCTCTTTTTGATTCCAAAGGCGCTCCCTATATAACCAAAGGAATCCTGTATAAATCCAAAGGGACACACCCATCCACAGTAGAATACCCCCGTAAAAAATGTAAGGGTCAGAATCAGTAAAGATGTAAATTTGAAACTTATAGAAAATGATACTGCAGTTAAAATCAAACATAAAAGCTGAACTAAAAATCGGTAATCCTGAATTTTTTTCATAATTTTCTTCCTTTCATATTTTTAAACTTATAATTTTTTGTATTTAAAGTTTTGTCACTAGAAAATATAAAAACCTGATTTAATTTCTAAACAGTTATTTTAATTTCTCCACAAAACTTATTGTTGAATGAATTTTATTATTGATTTATGGCAATTCTATGTCACTTATATGTCACTTATATGTCAGGGGTTTTTGATTAGTCCAAAGATTTTTAACACTTTATATTTTATATGATATAATAATTCATAATAACAACAACAGTGCCCACAGAAGTTCTAATCGCTGCAGGATATACCCCTGTAGACCTAAACAACCTTTTTATAACTTCTGATGAGTATTATAAATATATAGATATAGCTGAAAGAGACGGCTTCCCCAAAAGTATGTGTGCCTGGATAAAAGGTATCTACGGGGCATGCCTAGAAAACAACATTACTGAGATCATAGGGGTCACAGAGGGAGACTGTTCATACACAAAGGTTCTCTTAGAGGTCCTAAAAAGCAAGGGGGTAAAGGGACACCCTTTTGCATTTCCCCACTGCCACACCAGAGAATCAGTAAAAAGAGAGATAAGCAAATTTATGGATAATTTCGGAGTCTCGTTAGAAGATGTGGAAAAAGTGAGACAAGAGATAAACCTATTGAGAAAAGATGCCATAAGACTTGATGAACTGACTTATATAGATGAGAAAGCCGACGGTTTTGAAAATCACCTTTTCCAGCTGTGCCTCTGTGATTTTGACGGGAACACGGAAAAATACGGTGAATTTCTCAAGGGAAAAATAAACCAGATAGAAAAAAGAGAGAAAAAACCGAAGAAGCTCCGGCTGGGATATTTAGGGGTGCCTCCTATGCAGAGAGACCTTCACCACTTCGTAGAAAAATTTGATGCGAGATTTGTATACAACGAGGTGCAGAGGGAGTTTGCTTTTCCTAGGGCACTAGAGGCGGAAAATATCTTTGAACAATATTACGACTACACCTATCCATACGATATCGAGTATCGTCTCAAAGATATCTTAGAACAGGTAAGGCTCAGAAAACCAGACGGGATAATCCATTATACTCAGGCATTCTGCCACAGGGCCATAGAGGACATCATCTTAAAGGAAAGACTAGATATACCTGTGATGAATATAAAGGGGGATACGCTAAATTCCCTAGATGCCAGAACAAAGCTTCGTCTAGAGGCATTTTTAGATATGCTTCATGATTTAAAAAGTTAGCGGAGGAAAAAATTGAAAGTTGTAGGAATAGATTTAGGAAGCCGAGAAGTAAAGATAGCCGTCATGGAAGATATGAAACTCTTGAAAAAGCTCAAGGTGAGCACAGTTTCATTTTATCGGGACTACTGCCCCTATGACAGGAAAATCCTGGTTGATCTGAAAAAACTAGGATAAGCTTTTGGAGTCAGTTAACCATATATATTCAAAGACCGGGGTAACTTTAAAAAATCCCGGTTTTTAAATTTTTAAACACAGGATATACCTATCCTATTTTTTTTGATATTATATAGCTATATTTAAATAAAGAGTTCAGATAAAAAATTGATGATGAAAACTCTTATGACCAAATACAATACTCTGAAGGAGTTAAAATGCCGTACCCAAAATTAACAGTAGACATAAAAAAAATAAAGTATAACTGCTCTAGGCTGGTGAAGGAATCTGCCGGAAAAGGTATAGAGGTGGCTGGGGTTACAAAGGTAGTTTGCGGAAATCCAAATATTGCACAGGCTCTTGTTGACTCAGGTATAAAAATAATAGCAGATTCAAGGGTAGAAAACCTAAAAAAACTGTCAGAAATCAAGTGTAAAAAAATGCTCCTAAGAATCCCCATGCCAAGCCAGGCAGATGACGTGGTGAGATACTCTGATATAGTTTTGGTGTCTGAAATTTTCACAATAAAGAAACTGTCAGAGCAGGCTCATAATCAGAAAAAAGTAATTGACTTGATCCTCATGATTGATTTAGGAGATCTGAGAGAAGGGCTTTTTTATGAAAATGAGATCTTGAAGACAGTATCTGAAATAACACATTTGAAAAATATAAAGCTTCTGGGCTTAGGAACAAATCTGAGCTGTTATGGCGCCGTTATTCCCAGCAGGGAGATTCTAGAAAAACTTGTACTTATAAAAAATAAAATAAAAAATTTATTTAACATAGATCTTGAAATTCTCTCTGGGGGAAATTCCGGATCCATAAGACTCTTTGAAGACAACCAGATTCCAGCAGGTATAAATCAACTGAGACTGGGAGCATCTATAATCCTTGGAATAGGAATAGACCACCTGCCCATTGAGGGCCTATCTGCTGAAATTTTTATTTTAGAAGCTGAAATAATTGAACTTCGAAAAAAACCGTCTAAACCCGTTGGAAAGCAGGGCTTAGATGCCTTTGGAAATAAGCCTGTCTTTATAGATATGGGCATACGTTCTAGGGCAATATGCGCCATAGGAAGACAGGATGTTAATCCTGAAGATATTTCACCCTTCAATGACAAGATAATTATTTTAGGGGGAAGTAGCGACCACCTTATACTAGATGTGACTGATTCTGAAAAAAAGTTTGAAGTGGGTGACACGGTAAAATTCCGGATAAACTACGGAGGCTGTCTTTCTCTTATGACTTCACCATATGTCCACAAGGAATTCTCTGATTCTGCTTCTTCAGTTGATTTTTAAATATAACTAATGTTAATAATGAAGAATCATAAAGTAATATTTTAAACTATATCCAAAACAGGGGAGAATTTATATGATTAAAAATATTGAGATCATAATTTTTGACTGGGGAGATACCCTGATGAGAGATTATGACGATTCGGGCCCTATGGCTCACTGGAAAAACGTAGACATAATCCCTGGGATAAGAGAGGTTTTAAGGGAATTAAAAAAAAATTATACCCTTTGCGTGGCATCCAATGCAGGAGAGTCAGACTCAGAACTTATGAAATCTGCTTTGAAAAGAGTCGGTATAGATAATTTCTTCTCATATTTTTTCACATCCAAGGATTTGGGGTTTGAAAAACCCGATATTAGATTTTTTAAAGCTATACTGAAATCTGGAAGTTTCTCTGCAAGTGAATGCCTTATGGTAGGAAATGATTATGACAATGACATTGTCAATTCAAAATCAATAGGTATGACCACCATATTATTTGACGAAAAAAACACGTTTTCCAATACAACATCTGCCGATTATAAAATAGATAAAACAATTCAAATTCTTGATATTTTAAGATCATAATAAAAATTGGTATAGAAAAATAACTTGGGTAATTTTCTATATTATAGTAATATTTACTAAATCATCATGTGTTTCAAAAGGGGGATAATTTCATGATCAGAAAACCAAATATAAAACCGAAGAATCCTAATTTTTCTTCCGGTCCCTGTGCCAAACATCCTGGGTTTACATTAGATGCATTAAAAGATGCTCCCTTAGGACGATCTCACAGAAGTGTGCTGGGGAAATCAAAACTACATGAATCAATTGAAAAAACAAAGGAAATTTTAGGTGTGCCCAAAGACTATCTTGTGGGAATAGTTCCGGCATCTGATACAGGGGCGATAGAGATGGCCATGTGGAATCTCTTGGGGAAAAGGGGAATAGATGTTATTCATTTTGATGCCTTTGGAAAATCATGGGCCACAGACATCCTAAAAGAGCTTAAGCTAGAAAATGTCAGAGAGTTTTCTGCCGATTACGGCAGGCTTCCCGATATTTCGCAAGTTGACTGTGATAATGATATAGTATTTACATGGAACGGAACCACCAGCGGAGTCAAAATTCCAAATGCTGATTTCATATCAGAAGACAGAAAAGGACTGACTATCTGCGACGCCACCTCTGCAGTTTTTGCAATGGAGATACCCTGGGAAAAACTGGATGTTCTTACTTTTTCATGGCAGAAAGTTCTAGGGGGAGAAGCTGGGCATGGGATACTCATAATCTCTCCTCGTGCTATAAAACGTCTAGAAAGCTACTCACCACAGTGGCCTATTCCTAAAATTTTCAAATTAAAAAAAGATGGTAAAGTTGCAAAAGAGATATTTGAAGGATCTACCATAAACACTCCTTCTATGCTTTGTAATGAGGACTATCTAGATGCACTGAGATGGTCAGAGTCTATAGGGGGACTACCTGGACTCATCAAAAGGAGTATGGATAACTTTAAAGTTGTAGAAACTTTTGTGGAAAAGCATACATGGATTGATTTTTTGGCCACAGAACCTGATATTCGTTCAAACACCAGTGTATGTCTCACCACTGATCTCCCAACTGAAAAGCTTAAAAAAATGCTAAAACTCATGGAGGAGGAAAAGGCTGCTTATGACATAAACTCTTATAAGACTGCCCCTGAAGGGATAAGAATATGGTGCGGTGCAACAGTGGAAAAACAGGATATTGATACTATGCTGTTATGGCTAGAGTGGGCTTACAATGAGGTAAATCAATAATTTTTTCAAGGTCAGCTTTTCTAAAGCTGATCTTTTTATTTCTTTGTGTCTGTTCTAAATATTATCTCAAGTTGATCTTTTATTTTGAATTAAATTATTGAATTTCTCCGAAAACCTGTGTTACTTTCTTTGCTTGCCCAAAGAAAGTAACCAAAGAAAAGGCACCCCTAAAAAATACCTAAAATCACTTCTGAACTAACTTTCTATTGAAATATAGTCGGTAAACCTCCTTATTTCAATGAAAGTGGATTTCACAAGATGATTTCTTAACGGCATTTTTTAAAGGGGAAAGCAGTCTGAAAATTAAAAGATTTTTATTTTCACTCTATGAAACTCCCTCTTTTTCTCTGCGTCCTCTGTGACCAAAAGATTTTGTCCTTATTCGTGCTAATTTCCCTATCTTTTATTAGTATCCATTCGTGATAAAATCTTTTGACTTTAATATCGCTCTCCTCCGTGATACTCTCTTCTTTTCTCTGTGACCAAAAGCTTTTGTCCTTATTCGTGCTAATTTCCCTATCTTTTATTAGTGTTCATTCGTGATA
Organism: uncultured Ilyobacter sp.; assembly: GCF_963668515.1. Lineage (NCBI taxonomy): Bacteria > Fusobacteriati > Fusobacteriota > Fusobacteriia > Fusobacteriales > Fusobacteriaceae > Ilyobacter > uncultured Ilyobacter sp. The sequence goes on from NZ_OY764866.1 coordinate 836,682, forward strand.
AAATCTTTTGATTTTAATATTCAGATAAATTCAGTAATTTATCTGAAATAATCTTTTCTATGTGACCTTGTGACAAAAATTTTGAATTTTTTTTATCAATTTTTAGAATTTGCAAATAAATAAGATTTTAAGTGTCTACAAGAAATCCTATATTTTATCAAAAGAGATAATTTAAGCAATTAATAATATATTTTTAAAATAAATACAGGATTCAGAAAAATATTAAGTATAAGATTTACATAACAGTTCCTTAATTTACTGTTAATTTGCTATTAAAAATTTTTAACTGCACCAAATAAAAATTTTAAAAATCAACTTGGACATTCTTAACTTCACAGAATTCAAAATGTTTCATTTCAGTTTTTTTAGTTCTTTTTTAGCTTTTTAAGTTTTAAATTAGAGTCCTTATAATAGCTTTTTTTAAACTATAACTTATATATATTCTATAATTTGAAATAATATATTTGAAATATATTCTGAAATTGTGTATTCTGAAAAGACACCCATTTCAAATAATGTATTATTTAATGGTATAAATTTACTCAATTATTTTGTCGAAAAAATTAATTTGGTAAAGGTATATTTTGATGTGGTATCTTGTCATAATGTCTAATAAAACTTTCAATAATTTAAGTTTTACAGGTATTGCATTGCTTTACTTCTCCATCATAAGGAGAAAGTAAGGCTTTTTTTATCAAAATCTTTTAATTATGACTTTTTTAGGTCAAAAAAATTTCAAGGTATGAATTACAGGTGTTTTTTTAAATTTAGTTTTTATATTAATTTAATATGGAAGATACGAGGGGGTTTAGCATGAAAAGAGGAATAGGGGTTCCAAAACAACAGGGGTTATACGTTCCCGAGTTTGAAAAGGATAACTGCGGAATAGGACTTATAGCACATATTAAAGGTCAAAAAACTCATGATATTGTCAAAAAAGGAATCGAGATTCTAGAGAAAATGGAACACAGAGGGGCTGTGGGGGCAGATCCTGATACTGGAGACGGAGCCGGGATTCTAATCCAGATACCTGATAAACTCTTTAGATCTGAAATAAGGGAACTTCCAGAATTTGGAGATTATGGAGTTGGTATGATTTTCTTTTCTCAGGAAAATTCTGAAAGAGAAAAATGTCAAAAACTTATAGAAAAAATAATAAAAGATGAAGGACAGGAATTTTTAACTTGGAGAGATGTTCCTGTGGACCCAACAAAACTTGGAAAAACCGCATCTAAAACAACTCCTTGTATAAAGCAGCTTTTCATTAAGAAATCTGCAGATACTGAAAATTTCGAACTGAAATTATATATTATAAGGAAGGTCATAGAGAACGAGATTCCAAAACTTGCTCTTGAAAATGAGGAGTTTTTCTATATTCCATCAATGTCAAGCAGAACAATCGTTTACAAAGGACTTTTGAAACCTGATCAAATTTCAGGATTTTATAAGGATCTAAGTGATGACAGAACTCTAAGTGCTCTTGCAATAGTACACCAAAGATACAGTACCAATACTTTCCCATCTTGGGACCTGGCACATCCATTCAGATATGTAGCACACAATGGTGAAATCAATACCATCAAGGGTAATGTAAACTGGATGACTGCAAGACAGCCTGAATTATATAATGATGTACTTGGAAAAGATATCAATAAAATTTTCCCTATAAACAAACCTGTTGGGAGCGACTCTTCAAACCTTGATAGGGCTCTTGAGTTTTTAGTTGCCTCTGGAAAATCACTTCTTCAGGCAGCTTCGATTTTAGTTCCTCCTGCATGGGAAAAGGATCCAAGCATAAAAAAAGAACTTAAAGATTTTTATGAATACTATTCTGGACTTATGGAGCCTTGGGACGGTCCCGCTGCCCTTGTTATGTCAAATGGTAACCAGATTGTAACAAAGCTAGATAGAAACGGTCTGAGACCTGCCAGATATACAATAACAAAAGATGATACCATTATTCTAGCTTCAGAAGCTGGAACTCTTGAGACAAAACCAGAAGATATAAAGGAAAATTTCAGAATAAAACCTGGAATGGTTCTTATGATAGACCTTGAAAAAGGTAAAATTTATTCTCAAGAAGAGATTATAGAAAAGATAGTTGAGGATAAACCTTTCGGTCAGTGGCTGTCTAAAAATAAAAAATATATAAAAGATCTTCCAGAAGAAGATTCTAGATATGAAATCGACTTTGATACACTTTTTAATAGATTGATGACCTTTGGATATTCTAGGGAAGACCTCTATGAAGTTATTACCCCTATGGCCAACGATGAAAAAGAACCTATCGGATCTATGGGAAATGATGCTGCCCTAGCAGTATTGTCTGGAAATGATAAGAAACTTTTCAATTATTTTCAGCAGCTTTTTGCTCAGGTTACAAATCCACCAATTGACCCTATCAGAGAAGATGTGGTAATGTCAATAACTACCAATATCGGTAGAAAAGGAAATATCCTAGAAGAAACTGCCGATAAGGCAAGAGTCATAAAAATGGACACACCTTTTATATCTAACGAGGACTTAGATAAAATTGCTTTATTAAATGAAGAGGACTTTAAGTCTGCTGTAATCCCTATGGTATTTGACCTTGATGATGGATTAGAAAAGGGAATGGAAAATTTATTTGAAAAGGCTGAATCTGCAATAAAAGAAGGACATAACATTCTTATAATAAGTGACAGAGAGATGGGAAAAAATGAATATCCTATCCCTAGTCTTTTGGCAACTGCAGGACTTCACCACCACCTTATCAGAAAACAGAAAAGAAACGGTGTAGACATCATAGTGGAAACTGGAGATGCCAGAGAGGTTATGGACTTTGCTCTTCTGATAGGATATGGTGCCCTTGCAGTAAATCCTTATCTTGCACTAGAGTCTATAGACTATATGGTGGAAAATGAACTGTACATGACTTCTCAACACGCTGAAAAGAAAAAGTCGAAATATCTCAAGGCTATAGGAAAGGGTCTTGTAAAAATAATGTCAAAAATGGGTATATCTACTGTCCAAAGTTACAGAGGGGCACAGATATTTGAAGCTGTGGGACTTAAAAAGGAGTTTATAGACAAGTACTTCACTGGAACTACTTCTAGAATCGAGGGTATCGGTATAGAGGGAGTGGAAAGAAGTGTTAAACAAACTGTAGATAAAGCCAGAGATGAGTACAAACCTAGTCCTCAGGTGCTACCTAACACAGGTGACTACAAATGGAGAAAAGGTGGAGAAAGACGTCTATTTAGCCCTGAGGCAGTTGCGTCACTTCAACACTCTACCCGTACAAACGATTATGAAGAGTACAAAAAATTTGCAAGAATTATAAATGATCAGGGAGAGAAACTAGCTACAATAAGAGGGCTTTTCAAATTTAAAGGATCAAACAGCATCCCTTTAGAAGAAGTAGAATCTGTAGAAAACATAATGAAAAGATTTGTTACAGGGGCAATGTCCTTTGGTTCAATATCGAGGGAAGCCCATGAAGCTATGGCCATAGCCATGAACACTATCGGAGGAAAATCAAACTCCGGTGAAGGTGGAGAGGACCCTAAAAGATTTGCAGATAATAGAAAAAGTGCCATAAAGCAGGTGGCTTCTGGAAGATTCGGAGTTACTACAAACTATCTTGTAAATGCAGATGAACTGCAGATAAAAATGGCTCAAGGAGCAAAACCTGGGGAAGGTGGACATCTTCCTGGTCACAAGGTTACTGAAGAGATTGCTGCCACTAGGTATACGTCTCCAGGGATAGATCTCATATCTCCTCCGCCACATCATGATATTTACTCTATCGAAGATTTGGCACAGCTTATATTTGACCTGAAAAACGTAAACCCAGCATCTAGAGTAAGTGTAAAGCTCGTTTCTGAAGTTGGAGTAGGAACTGTAGCCGCGGGAGTAGCAAAGGCACACTCTGATATGATTCTTATTTCTGGTTATGACGGTGGAACTGGAGCTTCCCCTATATCCTCTATAAAACATGCTGGTCTCCCTTGGGAACTAGGTCTGTCTGAAGCACATCAGGTCCTTATCTTAAACGACCTTAGAGGTAGAGTAAGAATACAGGCAGATGGTCAGATGAAGACAGGTAGAGATATTGTTATTGCAGCTCTTCTTGGAGCAGAGGAATTTGGTTTTGCAACTGCACCACTTGTGGTACTAGGATGTATAATGATGAGAGCTTGTCATACAAATATGTGTCCTGTAGGAGTGGCTACACAGAGTCCTGAGCTTCGTAAAAAATTCATGGGAAGATCTGAGTATCTCATAAACTTCTTTAAATTTATTGCACAAGATGTAAGAGAGATCATGGCTGGACTTGGATTTAGAACTATCGACGAGATGGTCGGAAGAACTGACCTTATAGAGATGAATGAAGCTATCTCCCACTGGAAAGCCAGCGGAATCGATATCAGCAAAATACTCTATAGACCTGACGTAGACGAAAGTATTGCTACCAAGTGTGTCCAGGAACAGGATCACGGAATAGATAAAATTCTAGACAGAAAACTTATAGATTTAGCTAAACCGGCTCTTGAAAAAGGTGAAAAAGTAGAATTTGACATGGATATATTTAACCTCAACAGATCTACAGGAACCATGCTGAGCGGTGAGATAGCAAAACGTTACGGAGGGGAAGGACTTCCTGAAGACACTATTAAATTTAACTTCAAAGGATATTCTGGTCAGAGTTTCGGTGCTTTTGGTATGTCGGGACTCACTCTGAACCTGGTTGGACAGTCCAACGATTATATTGGTAAGGGACTCTTTGGAGGAAAGATCATCGTAAAAACTCCTGAAATCGAAGGATTTAAAGCTGAAGATAACATTATAGGGGGTAACACAATCCTTTATGGTGCCATCAAGGGACAGGTATATATCAACGGAATGGTTGGAGAAAGATTCTGTGTAAGAAACTCAGGTGCTGAAGCTGTTGTAGAAGGTGTAGGTGACCACGGATGCGAATACATGACTGGAGGAAGAGTCGCTGTCATAGGCCCTACAGGTAAAAACTTTGCTGCAGGTATGAGTGGAGGTATCGCCTATGTATATGACCAGCACGGAGACTTTGCAGAAAAAGTCAATAAACTAATGGTACTCACAGAAAAAATAGAGGACAAAGCTGAAGAAGAAAAATTAAAATTAATGATAGAAAAACATGTAGAATATACAAACAGTTCAAGAGGTAAAGAGATTCTAGATTCTTGGGAAGAGAACTTAGGTAAATTTGTAAGAGTAATAGCTCCAAAATACAAGGAACTTCTTGCACAAGGGAAGGTGAAATAAAATGGGTAAATTAGGTGGATTTTTAGAAATACCAAGAGAAGAGGCTCAAAAAAGACCTGTTGAAGAGAGAATAAAAGATTATAAAGAGTTATATAAACCATTTACTGACGAATATTTAATACAACAAGCTTCTAGATGCATGGATTGTGGCGTTCCTTTCTGCCACTTTTCATGTCCCGTGGGAAATGTGTGCCCAGAATGGAATGACTTTGTACACAAAGCCAAATGGGAAGAGGCCCTTGAAGTACTCCACAGCACCAATAACTTTCCTGAATTCACAGGAAGAGTATGTCCTGCTCCGTGTGAAGGAGGATGTGTCTTAGGTATCAATCAGGACCCTATCACTATAAAGAATATAGAACTTAATATTGTAGAGAAAGGGTGGGAAAAAGGATGGATCAAACCAATCCTTCCAAAAAAGAGAACCGATAAAAAAGTCGCTGTCATAGGAAGTGGACCTGCTGGACTTGCTGCTGCCCAACAACTAAACAGGGCCGGACACAATGTCACAGTCTACGAAAGAGACTCAAAGGCAGGAGGAATAATGACATACGGTATCCCTGACTATAAAATAGAAAAGTGGACTGTAGATAGAAGGATAAAACAACTTGAGCAGGAAGAGATAAAATTTGTCTACAATACAAATGTAGGAGTAGATCTTAGTATAGAGGATCTCGAAAAGCAGTATGACGCCGTTATTTTGGCAGGAGGATCAAAACTTGCTAGAGACCTTCCTGTTTACGGAAGAGAACTAAAGGGTATACACTATGCTATGGATTACCTCGTGCAGCAAAACAAAAAATTAGAAGGTGCAGAAATACCTCAAGATGTACTTATTGATGCAAAAGATAAATCTGTAGTTGTAATAGGTGGAGGAGATACAGGTGCCGATTGTATAGGTACAGCCCTTAGACAGGGAGCTAAAGAGATCTATCAAATTGAACTTTTGGAAAAACCGTCTCTTGACAGGCCACAGTCAAATCCTTGGCCTAATTTCCCTCAGGTATTAAAAATAAATACTGCTCACGAAGAAGCTGAGGTGTGTCTTGGAGGAGTATGCAACACCGATATAAGACAGTGGAACATACTCACAAAAGAGTTTACAGGAGACGAAAAAGGAAATGTAACCACCTTCCATGCTGTAAGAGTAGAGTGGAAAGATGGGGAGAACGGAAGAAAGTATATGGAGGAAGTTCCAGGAACTGAGTTTACCCTCGATGCTGACCTTGTCCTATTAGCCATAGGTTTTGTGCATCCAGAGCATGAAGGACTAATCAGTAATCTCGGTGTAGAACTAGATGGAAGAGGGAATGTAAAAACAGATGAAAATTATATGACCAACAAAAGCGGTATATTTGCAGCAGGAGATATGAGAAGAGGTCAGTCTCTTATCGTATGGGCCATAAATGAAGGAAGAAAGGCAGCTGAAGCTGTAGATGAGTTTTTAAAATAAAAATAAAAACTTAAATCGAACCATAAAAAATCCCGGATTGATTTCCGGGATTTTTTATGGAGATATTTCTAATAATAATTTCAGAAATTCATTTAATTCTATATTCATGACTTTTTTAGTAATCTATGATATAATATATACAATTTATAAATAATTTTTAGGAGGTTAAAATATGAAATACCTCATAGATTTACACACCCATACAAATGTAAATCCTCACGCATATAGTACTCTAGGGGAAAACATACAGGAGGCCAAGAGAAAAGGGATGAAGGTTATCGCAATAACGAACCACGGCCCCGCTCTGCCAGACTCTCCACACTGGTGGTCTCTGAGAAATTTAAGGGCTCTTCCTGATGAGATAGATGGTATAAGGGTCTTAAAAGGAGTGGAAGCCAACGTTATAGATGAAGATGGAAGTATTGACTTAAATCAGCATATTTATGATATAATGGATATAATTCTTGTCGGATTTCACCCGGTAAAGGGATATCCAGACGGAAAAGACAAAGAAAAAAATACTAAGGCCATGATTAACCTTATAAAAAGTCAGAAGGCAGATATAATCGCCCACCCAGGAAATCCAAAATTTCCAATGGATTACGAAGAGGTTATCAAAACAGCCAAGGAGTACAATGTCGCCATAGAACTAAATAATTCATCCTTTAAGGGGTCGCGAGAGGGATCTGAAGAAAATTGTAAATCAGTAATGTCTATTGCTAAAAAATATGGATGTTATCTTTCTCTAGGAAGTGATGCCCACTTCTCTCAGTCTATAGGCGATCTTGATATAATTGCTGGACTACTTGAAAAAATTGCCTACCCAAAGGAACTAATTTTAAATTCAGATACGGAAATATTAAACTCATTTTTAAATTTGAGAAAAGAATTAAAACCAAAAGAAATACCAGATAATATTTAAGTTTTATGATGGTTTACGTAGGATTACATGAGTCTATCCTCCCAATAAAGCCATTTACTTTTTAGCTTATTTATGATATAAGTTAATGTGATTAATTACGTGTGTTATTTAAGGAGGAATTTATAATGTCTATTAAAATAGGTAATCTTCAGGTAGAACTTCCTATTATACAAGGAGGTATGGCTATCAGAGCATCAATGGCAAGACTTGCCGCTGCTGTAGCCACTGAAGGTGGAATCGGCCTTATCGCCGGAACAGCCCTTTCTCCAGAGGAGCTAAAATCAGAAATAAAAAAAGCCAGAGAACTCATAAAGAAAAAAGGCGGGGCATTGGGTGTAAACATAATGTTCGCTGCAAACAACTTTATAGATCTTGTAAAGGCATCTATCAATGCCGGGGCGGATCTCATCGTTTTTGGAGCGGGTTTCTCTAGAGATGTATTTGAACTAGGTAAAGAATCAGGTGTACCTATCGTTCCTATAGTTTCTTCACTAAAGCTCGCTAAAATATCTGAAAGACTCGGAGCATCTGCAATCATAGTAGAGGGTGGTAATGCAGGGGGACATTTAGGAACTAAGCTCGACTCTTGGGATATAGTTGGAGAGATAGCTGAAAAGATCTCTGTACCTGTGTTCGGAGCCGGTGGAGTGATAACTCCTGATGATGCCAGAAGAATGTTAGCTCTCGGAGCCAACGGTATACAGATGGGGTCTAGATTCATAGCCAGTGACGAGTGTGAAGTCAGCGATGAGTTCAAAGAGATGTATATCAATTCAAAAGAAGGGGACGTTGTAGAAATAATGAGTTCTGCCGGACTCCCTGCTAACGCTATAATCTCACCTTATGTAGAAAAAATACTCAACAAAGAAACAGAAAGACCTACAAAATGTAGTGGGTGTCTTAAAAAATGTACCATGACATTTTGTGTAAATGAAAGACTCGTCAAAGGACACGAAGGAAACCATGAAGAGGGAATATTCTTTGCCGGAAAAGATGCGTGGAAAATCGAGGAAATTCTTTCTGTAGAAGATATTATGAAAAAATTCAGAGAAGTTTTCTAAATTTTTCTTAACTTTTTTTGAAGATTTGTTTATAATCTAACTTGATGTATCTTACCTTAGGAGGAAATTTATGATTAAAAATAGTGTTTGCGAACTTCTCAATATAGAGTATCCGATATTTCAGGGGGCCATGGCTTGGATTGCCGATGGTCACCTGGCAGGTCATGTATCTAAAGCGGGGGGACTAGGGATAATAGCAGGCGGAGGAATGCCTGCTGAAATTCTAAGAGAAGAGATCAAAATAGTAAAATCAATCACCGGCAAACCCTTTGCAGTAAACCTTATGCTGATGATGGAAGAGGTCGCTGCCCAAGTAGAGGTCTGTATAGAGGAGGGGGTTCCTGTAGTGACAACAGGTGCAGGTAATCCAGCTCCTTATATGGCAAAATTAAAAGCTGCAGGGATAAAAGTGGTACCTGTGGTTCCTTCTGTAGCCCTTGCAAAAAGAATGGAAAAAATAGGTGCAGATGCCTTAATTGCAGAAGGTACAGAAGCTGGAGGACATATCGGTCAGCTGACTACTATGACACTGGTTCCTCAAGTAGTAGACGCTGTAAATATACCTGTAATAGCTGCTGGAGGAATAGCCAGTGGAAGGCAATTTATGGCTGCCTTGGCGTTAGGAGCAAATGCTGTGCAAGTTGGGACAAGGTTTATAGTAGCTCACGAGTGTAATGTCCATGACAATTATAAAAATGTTATTTTAAAAGCAAAAGATAGGTCAACTGTTGCAACAGGAAACCATACAGGACATCCAGTGAGAGTAATAAATAACAAACTTGCAAAGGATCTAATCCAACTTGAAAAGGAAGGTGCTCCTGCTGAAAAGCTTGAAGAGATGGGTAAAGGAAGTCTGAGATTGGCCGTTAAGGACGGAGACGTAGTAAATGGTAGTGTTATGGCCGGTCAGGTAGCATCTATGATCTGTGAAAAGCAAAGCTGTCAAGATATTATTTTGGACTTGATGGAGGATTTAAAGAATAAAATTACTCATTTTAAAGGAAATTATTAATAATTTTTATGATGAGAACCATAATTAAAGAGATGCCCTCTCAAACTGGGAGAGGGCATATTTTATTTTTTTTAAACCAGATCAATTTTATCCTTTAAACATTTTTCCAAATAGGGATCTATATTCCACATCTTTTTAAATTCATAATACTCTGATTTCGATTTCTTGCTTGGAGAATTTTTATTTATAGCTCTTATGACTATGTTTTTGGGAGTGTGCTCAGTATCTATAAACTCAAAAATCTCAACAGAATAACCTAGTATTTCTAAGATATTACCTCTTATAGAGTCAGTTATCATTGAGGATAGTCTCTCTTTAAGAATTCCATGTTTCAGTATAGGGGACATCACTTCATTACTAAGCTGCCTGAAGAGTTCATGCTGACAGCAAGGAACTAGCAAAAGAAGTTTTGTGTTCCAGTCAACAGCCTTTATAAGAGCATCATCTGTGGCAGTGTCACAAGCATGAAGGGTTATTACTATATCTATATCATTATAATCTTCAAAACCTTTTATATCACCTATTTTAAAATTAAGATTTTCATAACCCAATTCTTCTGAAACTTTGTTACAATAGTTTATGACATCAACCTTTAGATCAAGGCCTATTATCTCAACCTCTATACCCAGTTTCTCTCTGAGATACCAGTATAAGGCAAATGTAAGGTATGCCTTCCCCGATCCAAAATCAACTATCTTAAGCTTTCTTTTGGTATCTAGATTTTTTATAGAGTCCTCTATAATTTCCAGATATTTATTTATCTGCCTAAATTTATCATATTTATTTTTATAGACCTTACCTTCAGCATCCATAACTCCAAGTTTATATAGGAAATTACAAGGTTTACCTTCCTCTATCAAATAATTTTTCTTTCTGTTGTGTGTAAGATTTTTTTCCTGAGTTTTAGTGGGTTTATTTTTAATGATTTTCACCTGATTTTTCTTGTTTAGCAGAAGCTGATAATCTCCCTCTGACGCAAAGATTATCCCCTGTTTAAAGTAAGCCTCAAGGAGCCCTAAAATCTCTTCCACTGCCTCTTCAGAGCTCATATTTCTATGAGTAGTATTTTTATCAAAAATATAAGAAAACTGATACTGTTGTTTTTCTTTTGATAAAAAAGGCTTTATCGATACCTTATTGAAATCCACGTCAGATCCCTTTTTTTTATTACTCAGTGTAGCCGATATCATCGACCCCTCTGAACTTATTTTCTCTAGTAATTTTTTTAATTTATCCATCTATATCATCTCCAACCTTCATATATGACAGTTTCTCAAGAAACATATCTATAAATATATTCAATCTCTTTATTCTATCATGTATTCAAATTTTTATAAAGAGTTGCAGAAAGATTCCCCTATACCATTTCAATCATAGTCCCTCTCTCTCCTGGTACAGCTGCATAAACCTCTAGCTTTCTAGGCACACGCTCCTTTATATCCTCTACATGGGTTATTATTCCGACCTTTAGCTTTTCCTGATTTTTAAGGGTTTCAAGGGAGGTTATGACCCTGTCAAGAAGGGAGGAATCCAAGGTTCCAAAGCCCTCGTCAAGAAAGAAAAATTCGAGCTGAGATTTTCCTTTGAGCTGTATCTGATTGGAAAGGGCCAGAGCTAGTGAAAGAGATACGAGGAAGGTTTCTCCTCCAGACAGTGTGGAACTCCTCCTTTTTGCTCCTCCGTTGAAGTTATCTACTACAAGAAAGTTTGCCGAGTCATCTATTGTAAGACTGTATTTACCATTTGTTATTCTAGAAAGCCTTAAGGCTGCATTTGAAACTATTCCCTTAAGTCTGCTCACGGCAAGGTACTCTACAAAGGCATTTCCCTGAAAAAGTTTTGACAGATCCTCTAAAAGATCGAGCTCTTTTTTCTTGATAGCTAACTTATTTTTTAACCCCCCCACCTCTTTTAAAAGTTTTTCCATATCCGTCAGATTCTTTTCGAGGAGAAGGATTCTACTGTCCAGCTCTTTTTTTAGATTTTCAAGCTCGATTTTCTCCTCTTGCAAGGTCTCCCATTGTGATTTTGTAATCACTCTGCCGTTAATTTTGCCGTCGAGGTTATCTAAGGAGATTTTATTTTTTTCATATTTATCCTTATACTCTTTAATCCAGTTTTTAAGATTATTCATCTCATCTTCTGCAATAAAGGATTCCTCAACCTCATTTTTAGATATAAATCCAAAACTCTCCATCTTCTCCTTTGCTTCTTTGCTGTAAAGTTTCGCCTGAGATTCTTTTTCTTTAAGAGAACCATTTATTTCTGACAGACTGTTCTTTATATTGCCAATAACTTCATTCAATTTATCCTGAAGTTTACTTTTATCTCTCATATCTGATCTTAGCTCTGTGAGTTCTTTTTTTATATCTTGCTGTTCTTTTTTTATTTCTTTCATTTCAGAAAGGCATCTTTCAAGCTCCTCTATAAGCAGGTCATCAGACATATATGCAGGAACTGTCTCCTCTAATTGTTTTTTTATGAGATTTTTCTTATTGTTTTTATCCTTCTCTGATTCTTTATGGTTTTTCAGAAACCTTTGACAATTTTCCTTTTTCTCAGCCAAAAGTATTTTATCTGTGGAAAGTTTGTTTTTTAAGCTTGTGAGTTTTTCTTTTTTTATAGCTATCTTCTGGTTTTTAATATCTATCTTTTCAAACTCTTTTTTCATTTTTTCAATTTCAGAATCCATATCTGATGTGTTTCTTCCCTTTAGCTGAATTTTTTTGTTTTCAAGATCAGAAGATATTTTTTCTAAGTTTATTCTGTACAATTTTTTTTCAGTAGATTTTTTATCTGCTTCTATAGCCTCTATGAGACTGTCATCTGCATTTCCGTAAAAATTTTCTGCTATATGAGGGTGATTTTTAGAGCCACACACTGGGCAGGGTTCTCCCTCTTTTAGGTTTTTTGCTAGTCTCTGTGCAATCTCACCATCTTTAGATTCACAGGCTTTTTTTAGATCTTCATCTTTTGATAAAAGAGTTTTTTCTAAGGCAACCTTTTCCTTTTCGGCCTCTGACAGATTCTTTTCCAGTGATTTTACATCTTCCTCTAAAAACTCAACCTCTTTTCTCTCAATATTAAGGGTCTCAATTTTCTTTCGGATACTTTCAAGAACATCACTGTCTTCAACTTCCAAGTTTTCTAACTTTTTCTGAATCTCCTCTAGATTTTTTATATTTTCTTTTCCATTCTTTTGGAGAGTCATAAGATTGGTTTTTTCTTCCGAGATCTTTTCACCAAGATGAGTTAATTCACTGTCTAGTTCTAAAAAACTTTTTCCAATATGAACTCCGTTACTTACAGCATCATACTCCTCGGGATCTAAATCTATATTTTGATCTCTTTCCATCAGTTTTTTTTCAGAAACTTGGAGTTTTTCTAAAGTATCTAAAAGATTTTCTTTTTCATTTGATTTTTCTAAAAGCTCTTTTCCCAATAGTTCAGCCTTCTTCTTGTATTCACTTATATCCTCTTCACACTGATAAAACTTATTAAAAAAATCCATCACCTGAGCTGATTTTTCACCTTTTTTTATTTTTTTCTCCGTATTTTCTGCCCTTTCTTTATGAGAATCCAAAGAGTTTTTTTCATCTAAAAGTCCAGTTTTTTCAAGAAGAAGTTTATAAACTTCCTCTTTATCAGAATACTCTTTCATAAAAATTTCCAACTTTTCTACAAGCTCTTTTTTTGACTCTTGAAGTTTATCAAACTCTTCTTTTTTCTCTTGGAGTTCTTCAAGGCTGACGTCTCCCTTTCCCAAAATAATATTATCTAGTGCAGCCACTTCCTTTTCCTTGGAGTTTTTCTCTCCAGAAAGTTTAGTCATGAGTTTTCTGCCGTACTCCTCGAGACCAAAGACCCTTTCTAGCATATTTCTCTTCTCTTTGCCTGTGAGTTTTAAAAACTCGCTGAATTTTCCCTGAGGAAGTACCACAGATCTTGTAAAATCGTCCATAGAGAGACCTATTATCTCCCCTATACAGCTGTTTACATCTCCTACCTTGTCAGCCTTTATCTCGCCGTTTACCATAAAACTCGCCTTAGACTGTCCAAGTTCATTTTTATTTTTCATCTTTGGAAAGGTTCTCTCTACATAATATCTCTCCTCTCCTATAAAAAACTCATAAGCTACCATTATTTTTTCAGAATTTATATTCAGAAGGTGAATGAGCTTATCCTCCTTCGTATCCTTTATCCTGACAACATTTCCATAAAGAGCCAGGGTCAATGCGTCAAGTATAGTCGACTTACCGCTTCCTGTCTCTCCGAATATTCCAAAGAGTCCGTGCTCAGTAAGGGTCTCAAAATCTATAGTCTGTTTCTCGTTAAAACTCTGAAGCCCTTGGATTTCAAGTTTTATAGGTCTCATTTATTCCACCTCTCCTGTAATTCTCATGAAAACTTCCATAATTTCTTTAGAAGGTTCACTGTTTCTGTTTTTTTTGTAAAAATTCGTAAAGGCTTTTGTTATATTTTCAGGTGTATACTCATTTATTTCAAAGGAGTTGCTGTCCTCCCATCTTACTTTTGGGATTATCTCTATAACATTTTTATTGGCCTTTATGGCCCTTACCTCACTGCTGTCAAGGGGTCTGTCTGTATCTATCTCAAGATAGATCCATTCCTCTTCCCCCTGAAGAGATTCTGATTTTTCAATGGCCTTTTCTATTCCCTCTATACAATATCTCTTTATGGGCTTATAGTTCTCTACCTCTATACTTTTTATCTCTGTATTCAACTCTCCATTTAGCACAGCGGTGTATACCTTTTTGGGGTATCTGTTTTCACTGACTCTGTACTCTATGGGAGATCCAGAGTATACCGCTCTTTTTTTCTCAAAACACATGGCTCTGTGTATATGCCCCAGGGCTATGTAATCTGCATCTGGTAGATCACGCAGATTTACAGCCATACTACCACCTAGCTCTATAGATCTCTCGTCACCGTCTCCAGAGGAACCTGTGAGAAATATGTGTGTCATTATTATCCCGGGAATCCCCCTAGGTTTTTCATTTATCCCCTCTTGCAGTATCTTTCCGATTCTTTTGCTGTAGCTGATCTGCTCCTTAGATTCCCCTGATCCTGTGAATTTTTCTCCCAAAGACTTTTCTCCAGGATAAGGAAGGGCATAGATATACACTCTCTTACCAGAGATATCTATCTCTATTCCCCCCTTTACAGAAGAAACCACCTTATATTCCCCGTAGATTCCAGTCTCTTTTTTCTCAAATGGCTTCTCAAATATAATTATCCCCATCTCTCTAGATAAGGGATTGCTAGCCGCAAGACGCTCTGCACTGTCATGATTCCCCGGTATTATCACGACAGGTCTTTTCCCACCATCAGACAGCTTTTTTACGCTTCTGTAAAAGAGTCTTTCTGCATCACTAGGTGGATTTGGGACATCGTAAATATCCCCGGCTACCAGCACCATATCCACCTCTTCCCCTTCTGCTATTCTCACAAGATTTTCCATAAATTTTTCCTGCTCAGATATTCTGCTGTAACCTTCAAGTTTCTTCCCAAGATGCCAGTCTGATGTATGTAAAATTTTCATAGTTGATCTCCTTCTAAATTATTTTAATGTTTTCAAAATTATTTAATCTATTTAAATTTGTGTTATTATCTCGTCATAAAAAGTTAAACAAATTTAATTATTCTGTTAAAGTTCCTCAGATAAATTAATTATCTTAAGTGCTACATGAAAAAATTTTAGATAAATTCAGTAATTTATCTAAATATCAGAATCAAAAGATTTTGTCACGAATGGACACTAATAAAAGATAAGGGAATTAACACGAATAATAAAAAAAACCTTTTGGTCACAGAGAAAAGAAGAGAGTATCACGGAGGAGAGCGATATTAAAGTCAAAAGATTTTATCACGAATGGACACTAATAAAAGATAGGGAAATTAACACGAATAAGGATAAAATCTTTTGGCCACAGAGGACGCAGAGAAAAAGAGGGAGTTTCACAGAATTAAAAGCAAAACTATAAATGTTTTTTTTGCGAGAGGTTTTTATCCCTTTTCCCTTGCCATTGACAAAATCAGCGTTAAGAATGACCGAAGTGGAATCCTTAGAAAAAATCGACTGTTTGAGCGTAGCGAGTTTCGAGTTTTTCTTGGATTTTCAAGGTTATTTAGCTGATTTTTCATAGGCTTGAACTTTTGGTTACTTTTCTTTCAAGAGAAAAGTAACGAATCCCGATAAATTCAATACTTTAATTTCAAATAAAAGTAGCAACTTAGCTTAAGTATACACCTGACTACGATACACATAAAGTCTTTTTCCAAATTTTATGGTTTATTTTTTTGCCAATGAGTTGTAAAATTAAGATATTAAAAAGAACCAGACTGAAAAATCGGAGGGATATATGAAAGAACTAATAATAGAACTGCTAAAAAGAAACGGTGTGGGTTCACAACTGAGCCAGTATATCGGCTATATGATTTTAATCTGCATGGTCATAATTGCCGCAGTAGTGGCAGACCTCATTTCTAAGAAAGTCATCCTCATCGCTGTGGAAAAACTTGTGAAAAAAACAAAAAACAGATTTGACGATATATTCATGGAAAAAAAGGGGTTTCGTTATCTATCCCAGATAGCACCGGCCATAGTTATATATCTCTCTGCAGGGATGTTTCCCCTTATCAAAACCGGACTTCATAAACTATCGCTTATTTACCTTATAATAATAACGATAATCGTCTTATTCAAGCTTATGGAATCCATAGAGGAGGTCTATTCTGGCCTAAATATATCAAAGGAGAGGCCGATAAAGGGATATATCCAGGTCTTTCAGATGATAGCCACGATCATCGGGGGAATAATGATTATCTCTAACCTTATGAATAAGTCTCCATGGAAGTTATTGAGTGGTATAGGGGCTGTAACTGCCATCGTTTTACTTATTTTCAAAGACTCTATTTTAGGTTTTGTGGCTGGAATACAGCTGGCTGCCAATAATATGATCAGAATCGGCGACTGGATAGAGATGCCAAAATATAACGCCGACGGAGATGTAATAGAGATAAATTTGACAACTGTAAAGGTATGCAACTTCGACAAGACTATCACCACAATACCTGTATATGCCTTTATATCAGACTCCTTCAAGAACTGGAGGGGGATGTCTGAGTCTGGAGGTCGGAGGATAAAAAGACCCATATACATCGATGCTAGCACAATAAAAATCTGTACAAATGAGATGATTGAGAAGTATAAAAAAATTTCATATATTTCCGAATATGTAGAAGAAAAAAGTCTAGAAGTGGATGAGTACAACAAAAATAAAAATATTGATATCTCTCAGACTGTCAACGGTAGAAGATTGACAAATATAGGTACTTTCAGGCACTATGTTCTCTCATATCTCAAGAATAATCCTGAAATCAACCAGAATATGACACTTCTCGTGAGACAGCTTGAGATCACTCCCCAGGGACTGCCCATTGAAATTTACGCCTTTTCAAAGGATGTAGTTTGGCAGAACTACGAGAAAATACAGTCTGATATATTTGACCACCTTCTAGCTGTACTTCCTGAATTTGACCTAAAGGTATTTCAAAATCCATCGGGAAACGATTTCAAGAATAGCCTTCTAGGAATTAATAATTCAGGCCTTCAGTGAACTTGATAAAATTTTAAAAGTAAAAGGGTTTTTATCCTCTGAGTAGTAAATGAGGTTAATGAGTCCCTTATTACTATTTTTTTATACGAGGTGTTTTTTATGAAAATAAATAAAACACTTATTATCAGTGTGTTTGTCGGAGCACCGATTATATATATTAATTTAAAAGTTTTCTTTGAAAATCTGGGTCTAGATAGCACCCTTTACTTTTTATATATTTTGATATTTGTTATCGCAGTTGTGATGGGAGTTTGTGTGGTGAATTTTTTCGTTAAACTCAATAAAAAAAAGAAGCGTAAATTTTTTCCCAGCGAAACTGACTCAAAATATATCTATCACAGGGGAGAGGAAAAAATTGAAATATTTGAAAGAGAGATAACCAAAAGAAAAGAGATCAAAAAAAGATTAAAAAATAATCTTATCAGAATTCCCAATGAAAGATTATTTGATGGAAAAAATATTCTGAAAAAACTAGACCATGAAATTATAAAAGCCAAAACAGATGGGCTTCCTCTGGTTGTTATAATGATTGATTTCCAAAACTTCAAAGACATTGCTCTTCCCTTAGGTGACCACTTTGAGGACGATGTTCTGAATAAATTTGCCGATACGATCATAAATGATTTGAGAAAAACAGATTATACAGGAAAGACGAAATCAGATGAATTTATAATTATTTTACCAAATACCACTCTTAAAAAAGGCGAATTGGTTTTGTCTAGAATAAAAAACAAAATAAATTCCGCCCCTTTGGCCAATGAGTATTTCCTCACATGTTTCAGTGCTAGCATCCTTGGTGTACATGATAAAAATATGGAATTTTATGATGCTCATCAAATTTTTAAATCAATTAATGATCTCATGCATTTTGGAAGAGTTTATGAAAAGACCTATATAAACCCAAAAGTAAAGACTGCCAAAAGTTTAAAGGAAATCTAAATAGTATTCGTAGTCCTAATTAGGGAAAATATTATTTAAACTACGGTGGCAGGGGTGATTTTATGCTTACATTCAAAATTATTACAGGTATTATAATATTTATACTGACTTTTTCCATGATAATATCAGAAAAAGTTCCACCCTCACTCTCTGCTATTATCGGTGGTGGAGCTATGATAATATTGAGAATAATAGATGAACACGAGGCCCTTCTGGCAATAAGCAGAAACTTAGAGATTTTACTCCTCCTCATGGGTTTAATGATGATAGTCAGTATAATGTCTGAAACTGGAATGTTTCAGTATTTATCTATAAAAGTGGCACAAAAAGCAAAGGGTGACCCTGTGAGAATAATGGCATTCTTAGGTCTAGGTACAGCCATATGTTCAGCTTTTTTGGACAATGTCACCACAGTACTGCTGGTGGCTCCTATCTCCATACTTCTGGCAGAGCAATTAAAAATAAAGTCACTACCATTTCTTATTGTGGAGATCTTCTCTGCAAATATAGGTGGCGCGGCTACACTTATTGGAGATCCTCCCAACCTTATTATCGGGAGTATGGCTGGTTTTAAATTCAATGATTTTATATATAACCTGGCTCCTTTGGTAATAATAAACCTTGCTGTATTGATATTTACAATGGTCTTTATCTTCAAAGATCAAATGGAGGTCACCAGGGTTTCAAAGGCAAAAATAATGGAGATGGAAGCAGAGAGGGTTATAAAAGATAAATCCCTTCTCATAAAATCTATGGCTGTTTTTACACTGGTAATAACAGGTTTTCTTACTCATACATCTACAGGGCTTGGCCTTGCCACAATTTCTATAATGGGAGCAGGGATGCTGATTTTAATATCGAAAAAAAGTCCTGAAGATATTTTTAATCACATCGAGTGGCCTACAATATTTTTTCTTTCAGGGCTATTCGTCCTCGTAGATGGGATCGAAAATATCGGTGTCATAGAAAGAATCGGAGAGCACGTGGTGAATATAACCAAGGGAAATCTAAATTTTACTGCAGTATTGACGCTTTGGTTTTCCTCGCTTTTATCGCCCTTTATGGGTGCCGTACCTTATACCATATCCTTTGCCAAGGTAATCACAGAGATATCCCCAAATTTTGTTGGGAATACAAATGTACTCTGGTGGTCTCTCTCTCTAGGAGCATGTCTTGGAGGAAATATGACCATTGTAGGAGCTGCGGCCAATGTTGTAGGAGCAGGAATAGCTTCAAAAAGTGGAAATCCCATAACTTTTAAAGAATTTTTCAAATATGGATCCCTAGTGGTCCTTCAGTCTACAATACTGAGTACCGTATATATACTCCTCAGGTATTAAAAAAAGAATAATAATAAAAGTAGGCACCCCGGAGTTCTCTCTGGGTTTTTTTATTATTACTGTTCTTCTATATAGTCTTTGAATATGGTATGATTTATAATGAAAATTTTATTTTTGAGGTGGTAAAAATATGAAGTTTACCTATGGCGAATATGGCAAAGATATATTAAAAGATCTAAATGATGATGGGAAATCTGTATTTGTTTTTTCTGACAACACTCTGAAAAACTTTGCGGAAGGTAGAGCAGTAAATAATTTTTTTAGAAGAAACAGCCTCTATACCACCATGAGCTCTATGCTAGAGTATCTCCTTCCTGAAGAACGTCTGGTAATAAGAGAAGAAAAGCGTACCCTGTTATTTTACAGGGCTATACCTGAAGATTTAAAGAAAAAACACAACATAAACTCATACTACGATATCATCGACTTGGGAGAGAACTTCTTGAAGTTCTACAGAGAGCTCAGAGAATATCTAATAAAAGACCTAAAAAATCTCCAGAAATGGCAGGAAGAATATCTTCAAGATTTAGAGATCATTAAAGACAATTATATGGAACTTTTAAATAGATATAAATATATTCCACAGGACTGGGCAAGTGATCTGAATAATTATTCTTTGGATTCTTTTGAAAATTATGAAAAATTTGTCTTTGTTGATATATCTTTTTTTACTCCCCTTGAAAAAAAGATAATAGAAAAACTCTCTGAAACCTTTGAAATAGAGTTTATTCTACAGATGGCAGAGGATGACTTCTGTGAAAAAAAGCTAAAGATCAAAAAATTTACATTTCCTGAAAAAGCAGATGGTATAGAGGTCATTGAAGTTTCTGATGAGATGCACCAGCTGATTAATCTCATGGATATTATGAAAGAAAACAAAATAGAACTTTTTTCTCAAATCCCTGAAAACAACATATACCCTATATTTGCACCTCGAATTTTTACAGGTCATAAAAATATCCTTAAAAATACAGACCTATACCGTTTTATGGAATTACAGTATGAAATTCTTTCTGGGATAACAGAAAAAATATACCAAGGTGAAAATGGAAAAAATAAAATTTTGTACTTTCCCTCTCAGACTATTTTAAAGGCCCTGGAGAACAGTATATTTTCTGATTACTATTCATTTAGTCAGGAAGAGATAAATTTCTTTATGAAAATAATAGAAAATGAATATCAGTATATAACAAAGGATTTTATAGATAAAGATGAACTCCCACGGATCATTTTAGATAGAAAAAAAATAACAGAGGATACCGAAGAAAAAATATCTGGCTTTATAGAGAAACTTTCCCGGATAATTGAGGATATCTGTCAAATAAGAAAAGTCTCTGGTGCTGGAGAACTAATAAAACTAATGGAAAATAAAGAGTTTTTCAAATTTACCAATCTAGATGAAGATATCTACATAGATTCTATAAACAAGTATTTTGAGGCACTCTCTGAGGTAAAGTCCTTAGAGATGTTGGAGATGCACACCACTTGGAAAGACTACTTTGGTGAAAACCCGGCAGAACCTCTATACAAACTTCTCCTTAAATATATGCAGCTTAAAGAGGTTAAACTTTCTAGCCGAAAGGACCTTACTCCTACAAAAATAAAATCTTTTGGAGAGGAAGGCTCTTGTTTAAAGGAAACTGGAGTTTACATAGATATTTCTGGAAAAACTCTCCCAGGAAAAAACACAAGAGATTTTCTCCTCACAGAAATCCAGAGAGAGGAAAACGGACTTTTATCCTCAGAAGAAAAAAGGCTCCATGAAAAATACAGGTTTTTTCAGAGTCTATTCAACTGTAAAAAAGCATGGGTCTTCAGCATGAAAAATGAAGAAAATGATCTAGACACCTCTCCATTTATAGAGGAGTTTATGCTAAACTACAAGCTGCAAACTACAAGGCCTAAATATGATCAAAATGATCTCCTGTCCATGGCAAGAACTTTTTTCAAAGGCAGCTCTTCTGCAAAAAAAGAAATTACAATAAACTCTCTTCCAAAAAATGACGGTGATTTTCCTGAAGAAACTATAAGACTTGGAAGTTATGATTACTCTCTTCTGTCACTTTGTCCATATAAATTTTATCTCCAAAAGGTGGCATCTTTAGAATACCAGACTAGAGAGTTAGAATCAAAACTTTCCCCTAGAATCATAGGGATAATTATTCACGAGGTAATGGAAGAAGTTGCTAATGAAAAAAAAGATGATGTAAAAAAGGGAGATTTTTCTTTGGACAGGATTGATATAGTGGGGCTCATTAGAAAAGCATTATATAAAAGAAGGCTCCAGATACCTTTTCATCTTGACAACTATTATAAAGAGATTATGTTTCCTGTTTTCATTGAAGGAATAAAAGGATTTTATAAAATGCTTGGAAAGGTTATAGGGGATCAGAATGTAATCAGTTTTTCAGGGGAAAAAAGTAAAAAAGAGAAACTTATGGATGAAAATTTAAAGGTAATTCTCAGTGGTAGGATAGACCTTATTATAGAGGGTAGCCAGGATAATTACATCCTGGACTACAAGACAGGTCAAGGAGACCCGAGACAGCTAGATTTCTATTCTATCTTATACTACGGCGAGGAAAACAAGGCAAAAAAATATATTTTTAATGCGTGGAATGGAAAGTTAGAAGACTTTAGCAGCAGGAAAAATCCCCTCACATATGGTGATATGAAAAATCAACTGAGGGAGTTTATCTCCACACCCATATATAAAAGAACAGAAAAGCATAGCACCTGCAGCAGGTGTGAATATCAGCAAGTATGCAGGATGAGGTGGGAAGATGAAAAATAGAAAAATTTTGAAGGCAAGTGCCGGTACCGGAAAAACTTATCGTCTTTCACTAGAATATATCGCCAGTCTTCTCTTGGGAGAAAATTTTCAGGAGATTATGGTGATGACTTTTACCAGAAAAGCCACCGGTGAGATAAGAGAGAGAATATTATCCTTTCTGAAAGAAATAATTACAGATGGAGAGGATGCAAAAGAGATAATAAAAAATATAAAAAAACTCTACCCTGATCTTGTCATAGATACTGAAAAACTAGCCGGTGTCTATTCTGAGATTATGAAAAATAAGGACAGACTGAAAATCCATACAATCGACAGCTTCACAAATATAATCTTCAAAAAGTCCATCGCCCCGAGCCTGGGTATATACTCCTATGAGATAATAGACGATGACAGAAACAGAGACTTTCATCTGAAAATCCTAGAAAAACTCTTAGAAAGAAGGAAGTATTTTGAAAAGTTCAAGAAGTTTCTCTATGAAAATGCAGAGAAAGATATAGAGGCTTATCTAAAACTGATAAAAAACATCCTAAATGAAAGGTGGAAATTTCTGCTTTTCAAGAGAAAAAAAAGAAAAGGCTATGATAGTTGCAATCTTGTAAATCTCCTTGATAATATGAAGGCTGATATTGAAGATGCAGGCAAGATAAAAAATCCTTCTAAAGATCTCATCGATGGATTTAAAAAAGCTTTTAAAGAATATCTGTCAAAAAACAGCGAGACAGAAAAGTTAAAATTTATAACTGAAAACTTTAAAGTATTTCTAAAGGAGGACACCTTCTGGGTAAAATCTTTTATCAACCCAACTGCCAAGATAAAGGGCACCGGAGAACACGTGGCAAGGCTTACGGAAACCTATTCTCTCTTCAAAACAGAGCTTGCTAGATTTATCTTTAATACCAAAGTTATCCCCTACGAGGAGAGTCTCTTTGATTTTGTAGAGTTTATATTCTCAGTGTATGACCAGATGAAGTTTAGAGAAAACAAGTTTACCCACACAGATATATCAACCTACACCTTTAAATATTTTAACGACCCAAAACTCTCTCTTGTGGAAGACAATAAGGTAACAAAATATTTTTACCAGCTGACCGAAGCGGAGATAAAGACCGTTTTTATAGATGAATTCCAGGATACCAGCATACTTCAGTGGAAAATTCTGAGGTCAATAACAAACAGAGCTAATAAGGTTATCTGTGTAGGAGATGAAAAGCAGAGTATTTATGGATGGCGGGGAGGAGAAAAAGAGCTCTTTGAAAAACTTCCTGAAATCATGGAGGGCACCAGTGAAACATTGGAAAAATCCTACAGAAGTGAAAAAACAATAATTAGTTTTGTAAATAAGTTTTTTTCTTCCATAAGAGATCAGTATAACGATGAAAACAAGACCTGGAACTATGAGAATGTGGATTATTTGAAATCCAAAGATAATGGCTTTGTACAGACAGTGATAAACTGCAAAAACGATGATAAAAGCTCTTTTGACGTCATGATTGAGATTCTGCAGCAGAACATCAATAATTACAGTAAAGTTGGAATTATCGCCAGAAGAAACAGGGATCTCATGACCATATCAGAAAAACTAGCGGAAAATCATATTCCCTTTATAATAAATTCTAGCGGCAGCCTATTAGAACACAGGGCGGTAAAAGCAATATATTCTCTTTTAAAATATCTAGCCTACGGAGAATATATCTACCTGTTGGACTTTATGAGAAGTGATCTCGTAAATATAGATGACTCAGAGCTAAAAGAACTTATTAAAAAACGTATAGAGGTCGAAGAGTACCTAAGGGGCTTCAGAGATGAGATAGATATCTGCAAGATTCATCTAGGGCTAATAAAGGGATTCAGAAAAAAATTCCTTGGGTCTTTTCAGGTCAATACAAAAGATAAAAAAGGACGTCTAGATAACCTGGCTCTTTCCCTTATAAAGGACCTCGGGATATTAGAAATATTTTCCACAAACTCTGATGTAAAGAATCTTCTAAGATTTTATGAAATACTAAAAGAATATCGGAGTATAGAGGATTTTATTGCCTATGCAGAGGAAAATCCAGATGGAGATAAATTAAAACAGGTAGCTGTAGAGGAGATAAATGCAGTAAATATAATGAGCATTCATAAATCAAAGGGGCTTGAGTTTGAAACTGAATTTTTTTATCATCCTCTTTCATCAAGAAAAATACCAGATACAGGTCTAAAATTTTACTTGGAAATGGATGACACCTATGAAAATACAAAGGATTATCTTCTCACAAATGCTTCATATAAGTCTATCCTAAGTTTTCTGGACATGAATTTTGTGGAAGAGAGCAAGATGAAAGATGAGATGGAGGAACTGAATAACCTCTATGTGGCAATGACCAGACCAAAGAAGAATCTTATGATTTTCATAGATACTGGAATAGAAAGAAAAAAGCTTGTAGAAAAAGAAGATAAGATTTTGATTGGTCTAAAAAAAGCCATGGGGTCAGAGGACAATGAGAGTCTTGATATGAAAAGTATCGGTTTTTTCAGAGAGTCTCCCCTAGAAGCAGTCTATTCTCAAGAGAAAAAAATCTCCTTTAACCAGGAACTTGACAATTACATAATAGATACAGATATTCTCATGGAAAATAATGTGAAAAAGAAAAGCTTTTCCTATAATATGAGCTTGAATCTGGAACTTAAACGAAAATGCGGAAGCGCAGTACACTACTACCTAGAAAACATAAGCTATCTTACCCCAGAGGAACTTCAAAAATCCCAAAAACTCACTCTGTCAAAATACGGAAACATGCTTGGTGAAAAAATGATGGCCAATATTTTTGAAGGGGAAGGTATAAAAAAATTCTTTTATGAGAACAACTGGATATTCAGTGAAGAGTGGGATCATATTCATAGGGAATTCAAAATCTTAGATGAAAACAATTCTGTGAGAAGAATAGACCGTCTTATGATAAAAGAGGCAAAAAATAAAAACCGAGGAGAGATAGTTATCGTCGACTATAAAACTGGAGAAAAAGATGAGAAGCAGATGAAAATCTATGAAAATGCCATAAAAAATATCCTCAAAAAAGACGGTCTAGAAAAACTTTATGATATAAGGTGTCATTTTTTATTTCTTAATTTATAGTAGATCGGCCATTAAAAGTCTCTTTGAATCTGTTTCAACTTTTGTGTAAACTGTCATTTCATAATTTAGAATTAAATTTATAAAAGGGAGTAAAAGCTATTTTTTAGCTATTACTCCCTTTATTAGATACAATTATCTGGCATATAATTTCTTTTATTCTATCCCGTCCCACTCTTCTCCTCTTGTATCCTCACCGTTGAATTCTCCATCGGGGGTAACATATTTAGAATTATCTGCTATTGAAACTCCCACTCCTTTTTCTATAATAAGTAGAATCAAAGGTGTCGTACTTCCTTCTAAAGTTATCCCCCCGGTATTAGTTCCCACCTCGAGGAATCCCCCTATACCCCCGTCTTTAACAATACCGTTTGCATAAGCACCCTTAAATTCTGCACCATCGTCACTGGAATATAGTTCACTGGCTGCATGCCTGTCCACTCGTTCTACGAGATCGTTAAAATATATTTCATTGCCCCCGTCCTCGCTTTCTATGGCAGCAATTTTATACACAGTCCTATATTCTCCAGTTATAAAATAAGCTTTCGCATCCCTTGAATTTTTTATGATAGAACCCACCTTGTTCATAATGGCCGTGGATAAGATAAATATCATTGCTACCACTACTACTAGCTCTATAAGAGTGAATCCCTTTTTCATAACAACCACCCCAAAAAATAATTTCTTTAGACCGTATTTTAATAAATTGAATCTTTTTAAGGATGTACAAAGTTAACTTCATTATTCCTCCTACCTAATTTAATTTTTCCCAATAAAAAAAGACTCTTGGGACTGATTACACAAAAGTCTTTGTAGATTGAATCAGATTAATCTATTTGACACCATTCCATATGTTCCATAAGGATTTTTTTTATAAGAATCAGGTTTCTTGCGAGATCTCTGGCTATGTTAAACATTATTTTTCCAAAAAGTTCCTGTCTCTCTTCAGCTATCTTTAAAAGTGCCATTTTAGGTATCACTGCAAGTGTTATGTCTGTTTTAGCTCTAGCCGTTGAAAGCTGTTTTTGTATCCCTAAAGGAGCTACCACACCAAAAAGTTTACCATCTTTTACTGTTCCCAATTTCTCTCCAAGCATGAAAAACTCCACCTTGCCATTTAGAATCAGATAGGAATCTCCAGGGGGTTCCCCCTCAGTAAAGATAACTTCTCCTTTTTTATATCTAACTTCTTCCATTAGCATGGCAAAATACTCTATCTCTTCTTCTGAGATCCCTCCGAAAAGTGAAGTCTTTGGAAGAATTTCAAATATTCTGTCTAAAAGTTTTTTATCTATCATCACAATCCGCCCCTTTATCTGTACTGTAATTTCGTATTGTAAAAAAATCATATAAACACCAAATAATAAATTATATCTCAGATAAAGGATAAAGTAAAGAACCCCTCTTGTATAGGGGTCCAAATTATTTAGTCTCTCTTATAGAGGTCACGGGTATATATTTTTTCCTCTACATCTTTCAGATCATCTGAAATCCTGTTTGTCACTATAGTATCTGACATGGCTTTAAACTCTTCCAAGTCTCTTATCACTTTTGAATTAAAGAACCTCTCTTCTTCTAGTGCCGGTTCAAAAATTACAACTTCAATTCCCTTTGCCTTGATTCTCTTCATTATCCCTTGGATAGCAGAGGCTCTGAAGTTGTCTGAATCCGTTTTCATAGTCAACCTGTATATCCCCACTATTTTGGGGTCTTTTGAGATTATCATATCTGCTATGTGATCTTTTCTCGTTGTGTTGGCATCTACTATGGCACCAATTATATTATTGGGAACATCTTCGTAATTTGCTCTCAGCTGCTTTGTATCTTTTGGAAGACAATATCCTCCATAACCAAATGAAGGGTTATTATAATGTGATCCGATTCTAGGGTCTAGCCCTACCCCTTCTATTATCTCTTTTGTATTGAGACCTCTATGTTCTGCATAGGTATCTAATTCGTTAAAATAAGCAACTCTAAGAGCTAAATAAGTATTAGAAAATAGCTTTATCGCTTCTGCCTCAGTAGAACCAGTAAAAAGAATATCTATATTTTCTTTGATCGCTCCCTGAGTTAGCAGCTCTGCAAATTTTTTTGCTCTTTCAGACTTTTCACCCACTACAATCCTCGACGGATAAAGGTTGTCATAAAGAGCCTTTCCCTCTCTCAGAAATTCTGGAGAAAAAATAATGTTGTCTGTATCAAACATCTCTCTTACTTTTTTGATATATCCAACAGGTACAGTGGACTTTACAACTATTGTTGACTCTGGATTAATAGACAATACATTTGCTATGACAGCCTCTACTGTCCTTGTATTAAAGTAAAGTTTGTCCGGGTCGTAATTTGTAGGAGTAGAAACTATTACGTATTCTGCCCCTTCATAAGCTTTGTAGGCATCAGTAGTCGCAGTTAGATTCAGATCTTTCTTTTCCAAGAACTCCTCTATCTCAGTATCCGCGATAGGTGATTTTCTTTGGTTGATCATATCTACCTTTTCCTGTATGACATCTAATGCTATTACCTCATTATGTTGGGCTAGCAGTATTGCATTTGATAGCCCTACATATCCAGTTCCTGCTACGCATATTTTCATGATATTAATTCTCCTTTTTAATCTTTTTTTCTATAAGTCACATAAATTATATAACAGAGATAGTATAAAGTAAAGTACTCACTCCCCTACCATGGGAACAAATTTCACAGGAAGAAGTCTTTTCTTAGTTATCTTCCCGGATTCATCTTTTTCTAGTAATATCAGCTCTTGAAATAGTCCCCCTACAGGAGCTATTAGTCTTCCATTTATAGCCAGCTGATCTACCAGATTTTCAGGAATATCAGTTGGGGCTGCTGATAATATTATTCTATCATAGGGCGCCTTTTTTTCATACCCCCTATACCCGTCACCTCTTACAACTTCTATATTTTTATAGCCCAGATTTTCAAGCCTTCTCTTCCCCTCTTCATAGAGATCTTCCACTATCTCTATGGTCACTATTTCTTTAGCCAGTCTTGATAAAAGAGCGGCTTCATATCCCGAGCCAGTCCCTATCTCTAGCACCCGGTGTTCGTCTCTTATGTCTAGCATCTCTAGCATGTATGCCACTATATATGGCTGGGATATTGTCTGTCCGCACCCGATAGAAAGAGGTGTATCTGCATAGGAAATCGGCTTATCCATCTCCCTCACAAACTCTTCTCTAGGAGTACTGCTCATGGCCTTTAGAACTCTAGCATCTTTTATTCCTCTACCTATGAGTTGATCTTTTATCATCTTACTTTTTTCTGCTTCAAACATCTTATCACCTCACAAAATAAGGGCAGCCTGGCTGCCCCTATACTAAATTATAATCTCCTTTGCCTGAACTCCGTCTATACTATTCAATGAGTCAAGCATCTCCCCGGCCTTGGGGTCATCGGCTATAACTTCCAAAAGTATCAGCCCAGTGGGGCTGCACTGATCCGGTGCCACATTATGCAGTCCTAGTCTCACCTTGATAAGACACCCGTACTCAGTCAAAATATCCTGCACCTTCACCGCAGTTTTCTGTCTTTCTTCCATCTTTATAGCCACAATCCTGTACTCCATCTCATTACCTCCCATATTTATTCTATATGGTTTTATTCTCTGATTTAATTGATTTTCCTTCAAAGAACAGGTTAAGATTTTTCTTAAGTAACTCAAGTTGCTGATTGAAAGAAATTCTCAATAAATTACTGAATTTATCTGAATATCAGAATCAAAAGATTTTGTCACGAATGGACACTAATAAAAGATAGGGAAATTAACACGAATAAGGACAAAAGCTTTTGGTCACAGAGAAAAGAAGAGAGTATCACGGAGGAGAGCGATATTAAAGTCAAAAGATTTTATCACGAATGAACACCAATAAAAGATAGGGAAATTAACACGAATAATAACAAAATCTTTTGGTCACAGAGGACGCAGAGACAGGAGAAGAGTTTCATAGAGAAGATTTTTTGAATTTTCAAGTCGCAGGGCTTATACAGGAAAGAACCTGCACTCAGCCGTCTTGCAGAATAAGTTCCGCAGGGAACCGAGGACTGTAGCTCATAAAGGCGATAAAATAAATATCTACTTCCTAGACATTTGAAAATTCTTGAACTTTTCTGAGAGATAAGGAACAGATTTCTGTAACTATATCTCTCGACTCTGGAAAATTTTTCCAGAGTTTCCTTAAACTTCTTTCAAGAGAAAAGTAACGAATCCTTATAAATTCAATACTTTAATTTGAAATAAAGGTAGAAACTTAGGTCAAGTATTCATGCCTAAAAATATCACATGAGCTTATTTAAAATAGATCTCTGATCTTCCCGTGGATAATTTATTTAACTTCTCAATAATCTGTCACTTTTCATCAAGGAAAAGTGACAAAATTTAAATTATTTGTTATAAACGGGCATTCCCTTGATAGGATTTTCAAAACTGCCCCTGTTTTTATCAAAGTACCTTTTTAAAAAGAACAGAGAGATTAAAAAAGCTGTTCCTTCTGCAAAAATCGGTGTCATCCATACCCCTTTTATTCCCGACATTGCAGGAAGAAAGATCAGTCCCACTACCATAAGAACACAGCTTCTCATGGTAGTTATAAAAGAAGATACTGCAGAACTCTCTATTGACTGATAAAAAGTTGATAAGATTATATTCAGACCCATAAAGACAGATGCACTGAAAAAAATTGGCATCCCCTCTCCAGTAATTCTCAGAAGATCTATATCATCTCTTATAAATAACCCTATTATCTCCTTTGTATATAAGATGGTTATAAGGATAGTAACTGCTCCTAGCAAACCGCTGACCATGGTGCTGAGTTTCAGAGTCTCCCAAACCCTCTTGTGAAGTCCACCGCCGTAATTCACGCTGAACAATGGCTGTGATGCCTGGGACACTCCTAAAAACACAAGATACAGAAGAATGTTTATATTCAGGATTATGCTGTATGCAGCTACCGCCGTGTCCCCCCCCATACGTAGAAATACATAGTTGAAGGCAAAAACAACCGCCCCGAAAGACATCTCATTTATGAAGCTCGGAAGCCCCACCTTGGCTATTCTCTGAATAACCGGAATTTCAAGTTTCGGACTTTGTAGTTTCAGTGAGTTTTTCTTTGATATAAAGTGAGTTAAAAGGACAGCAGTATAACTCGTCTGGGCAATCCCCGTAGCTAGAGCGGCTCCCTTCATCCCCCAGTTCAATTGAAAAATAAAAATATAATCCAGTATTATGTTTACTATCCCACATAAGACCATTCCCAGCATAGACACAGATGGATTTCCATCATTTCTTATAAATGCATTGAGGCAGTGTGGAAGCAGGTAAAAAAGAGTAAACTTTGAAAGAATACCGAGATAATCCTCAGTCATAGGAATGGCATCTCCCCTAGCTCCCAGAAAAAAACTGATCTTATTCAAAAATACAGTCTGACCCATAATGTATAAACATCCAAGGGCAAGAGCTAGAATTACAGAATGAGTAAATATTTTATTTCTTCCCTCATAGTCTCCCCTTCCTGCATCAACAGAAGCCGCTGTCGCCCCGCCTATTCCAAGGAGCATCCCGGTAGAAGAATAGAGTGTGTACGCAGGTATCACTGTATTCAGTGCCACAAGCCCAAGGCTTCCTATTCCTCTACCTATAAAAATCGTATCTATAAAAATCAAAACTCCTATGGACAATGTCCCTGTAACCGAAGGTATGAGATACCTTAAAAACAGTTTTGACACATTTCCGCTCTTAATTTTTTCCATTAAACTACCTCCAAGCCAATATCTCGGTATTTTACCACGGACCCAGCTAAAACAAAAAGTCTTTTTTGAGTTCATAAAAAATTAAAATTATCTCTTAATTTTGATAAATATGCTAAAAAAACTTATCATTGCATATAAAAAATGATATAATCTATATTGACCTAGAAAGTATTTAAATAAAGAAAACAAATTTTCTCTTTGCACGCAATGCAAAAAAGGGATATTAAAATAAAAACTCTAGGAGGTATAGCATGTCCCAAGAATTTTTACAAGAAGAAATGGAACACTATCGGCTAGAACAGGAAAAGGTAAAACAGATAGTAGGAAGTATCGGCGGGGCACACCAGACTCGGACACATAAGATACTTAATGCAGTATTTCTGACTATTGTGGTGGTATCATTCTTTATGGGTGGAGTCCTTCACTATATTCCTGTGACACTTTCTCTAGAGCTTGGAGTACTTCTTGTGTCTCTAAAAATCGCCTGGATGATCCATGAACAGCAGAAAGTCAACCACTTTCAGTTCTGGATTCTAAACTCCTTGGAGATAAGGCTGAACTCTCTGCAGACAGGATCTAGAAAGATCCATAAGGAAATCTCCCTGCTTCGAGAGGAAAACCAAAGGCTGAGATCGACCCTTGAAGATGAAAAAAAGTAACCGGCTGTATGTCGGTTACTTTTGCATTTTAAACAGCTTAACTTGATATAGATTTTGACTAGTTATAAGTTACAAAGGAGAATATCATGAAAATAGAAAAGCTAAAAAAACAGAAAGAATTCTTGGAAACATTGATGGATAATTTAGAAACAAAAATGTTTGTCTTTAACAAAGATATGGAAGTACAGGAGTTAAATAAATCTTCAGAAAAAATGATAAATCTTGACCTCAATGATATTTACGGAAAAAAATGCGGAGAACTACTGCAGTGTGCCAACGCTGTAGAGGAAAACAAGGGGTGCGGAAAAACCACCAAATGCCACAAATGTCATCTCAGAAACTCTGTATATGACTCTATCTTCAAAGACTCCAGTACAAGAAAAAAAATCCTTTCCAGGGAGGACTATGTTTGCGGGAAAAAAGAGGAGAAGTTCTTTTTATACTCCTCTAAGAAGATATCTTACGATAACAAAGATATGTCTCTTGTGCTGATTGATGATATTACTAAAATTGAGAAAAGCAGAAAAAAACTTCATGAACTTTCTATAACCGACGAACTCACAGGAATTTATAACAGAAGGTTTATTTTTGAAAGCATAAAAAAAGAGATCAACAGATCAGAAAGAACCGGTGGAATTTACTCACTTATGCTTATTGATATAGACTTTTTCAAAAAAATAAATGACTTATGCGGCCATGTTGAAGGAGATGTAGTATTAAAAACAATAGCTACTGAAATAAAAAATAACATCAGAAATATGGACATATTTGGAAGATTTGGCGGGGAGGAGTTTATCCTACTTCTTCCTGAAACTGATTTAGAATTAGCTCTTCTTTGTGCGGAAAGGCTTAGAAAATCTGTAGAAAATATCAGTTTCTCAAAAGTGGGTCATCCTGTTACGGTAAGTATAGGGGTCGGTCAGTATCTCCTAGGAGAAGCTTTAGATGATATATTAGACAGGGTAGACAAGGCTCTCTACAGGGCCAAGAACAACGGTAGAAACAGAGTGGAGGTAGCAGAAAATGCAAAAACTTTACAGGATTCTTGATGTTAATGTAAACAGGGCATCTGAGGGAACAAGGGTCGTAGAGGACCTCTTCAGATTTTATTTTGAAAATGAGACTTTCACAAAAGAGTGCAGGATCATAAGGCACACCTTGAGAAAAACCATGAAAGAGACAGATAGTCTTCTTATAGAAAGCAGAGATGCCAGAGGTGACATAGG